>JANLSA010000493.1:0-4766 GCA_031362085.1 Bacteroidota bacterium
AAATAAAACCAGTGGAGCCGTATTATTTACCCAGACAAGTTTAACCGGGAATTTATCACTGTATAATTTTAACTGGTCATGGCCGGTAACTGGAATAACAGTATCATTTATTGCAACAGTAAAAATTACATCAACTGATCAATATAATTATACAACCACAAAAGAGGTTGATATTTTTATAGACCCTTAACTAAATTATTGAAGATAGGCCCCGAGTATTTCATGATCGTTTACTTCCAGGTAAATATGCTCCTGCAAAGTGGAAGAGATAGAAAGTCCAACATAATCAACCGCAATCGGAAATTGTTTATGACTTCTTTCCACCATGATTAACGTTTGAATTTTTTTAGGATGAAATTCCAGAAATGGTTTCAGTGCATACAACATCGTTCTGCCACTATTGGCTACATCATCGATCAGAATTACCACTTTATCCTTAAAGTCTTTTTTCTCACTTAATAAGACATTCTCAGGAAGTTTTTTATCCAGTGTTATAGAGATTAAATTTGTTTTGATGGCAGATAATTGTGCAATATTTTTTTGAATACAGGCAGCTACAATCGTACCGCTACCACGGATACCCGCCAATATCAGTTCTTTTTCATCCAGATTGTTTTCAATAATTTCCAATGCAAGCCTTTTGAGTTTTTTTTCGGCTACTTCTTTAGTAAGGATATATTTTTTTTCACTCATGATTTTCTCAATTATTCAATTAACTGTTCAACAAATTAATCATTTCAACTAACAAAGCGTAAATTAGCAATTCCAATTTCAATTGCATGCAATTTATACCACAAATTTTATTCATTCTTCTTTCAGCGATTGCTGTCTGGTTATTTACCAAAAAAGCAAAGGAAATCATACGCAACATTTACCTGGGTAAAGATGATTTAAAAAATGATAATCCAACCCAACGCTGGAAAAATCTTTTTCTGCTTGCTTTGGGTCAAAAGAAAATGTTTCGGAACCCACTCGTAGCAGTACTTCATTTTTTTGTGTACGCAGGGTTTATCATTATTAATATTGAAGTATTGGAAATCGTATTGGATGGAATTTTTGGCAAGCATCGGATGTTTGCTGTACCCCTTGGCGAATTGTATACATTTTTAATAAATGCTTTTGAAATACTGGCAGCAACTGTACTTATAGCTTGTGTTATCTTTTTAATCCGAAGAAATACTATTAAACTAAAACGCTTTATCAGCAGCGACCTGAAAGGCTGGCCACGAACTGATGCCAATTATATTTTAATTACAGAAATTGTACTGATGACATTGTTCCTAACTATGAACACGGCAGACAGGGCTTTACAAATTCAGGGAAATGAACACTATCATAACACAGGTAGTTTTTTGATCAGTGGAGTTTTTGCTGACAATCTTTCTAATCTTTCTACTTCATCCTTAGTTTTTATTGAGCGGTTTTGCTGGTGGCTGCATATCGTTGGCATCTTTGCGTTTTTAAATTATCTGCCGTATTCCAAACATCTGCATATTATGCTGGCATTCCCCAATGCTTATTTTGCAAGGCTTGATGTGATGGGAAAAATGGAGAATATGCAATTGGTACAAAATGAAGTACTGTATGCAATGCAACCAGAGCTTGCTCCCACAGATGTAGCACCACCCGGCAAATTTGGAGCAAAAGATATTTTTGATTTGGGAAGAAAAAATTTACTGGATGCATATAGTTGCACAGAATGTGGAAGATGTTCTGCTGCCTGTCCGGCAAATGCAACGGGCAAATTACTTTCGCCAAGAAAAATAATGATGGATACCCGGGACCGGATGGAAGAAGTTGGAAAAAATATTAATCAGAACAAAGAATTTAAAGATGATGGGAAAAATTTGTTTAATTATATAACTGTTGAAGAGTTGCGTGCCTGCACTACCTGCAATGCCTGTGTACAAGAATGTCCCGTTTCAATTTCCCCTCTCGATATAATATTAGAACTGCGTCGTTCACTCATCATGGAAGATAGTAATGCTCCGCAGGAATGGAATACGATGTTTAGTAACGTGGAAAATAATTTTGCTCCGTGGAAATTTTCGCCTGATGACCGGGATAAGTGGGTAGAAGAAATGAAAAGCAATTAATTAAATAATGGCTGAAATAAATCGGCTTCATAATATTATCTGGATATGTATAAACTGATATTCCTTATACTTTCATATCTAATTTCTGAATCAAAGAATACTATTGGTTCGAGCTCAATATTTCAAACGAACCAAAACAATGATACAACAATTACTGTTTTCGGGGATTCAAATTATAAGCTGAAGCTGGAAGTCAATTACGAAACTGATAATTACGAAGATTATAATGCAACTCTGACATTTACAAAACTGAAAAATGGTAAAACAATCTCTCTGTTTACAGATTCTTTGTTATGTCAGCGTGCATTTATAGAAATGCGTGACTTTAATAATGACAAGATAAAGGACATTCTTGTTTTTCATACAACAGGTGTAAGAAGCAATTGGACACATTATTTATACCTGGTTAATAAAAAGAATAAGAAGCTGATTTTTGTAAAGGGATTTGAAAATATCTGCAATCCTGAGTTTGATTCCAGGTATAATGTAATATACGGATATGGACTTGCCGGTAAAATCTATTTCTCTTTTTACAGAATAAATAAGAAAAATGAATTAATTGATTTTAATAAATCTTTTGAAAGTGAGATAGGAGATGAAGATTCTGTTCGTTACCAAAAAACTATACAAGAAATAAGAAAAATAAAAAATTAATGAATTTATCAAAATTCCCATTTCAAACGCTCAATTGGTCATCCATTCCCAAAGAAGAACATCCGGGTGAAACAGGAGTTGCATACTGGCAAGTCTTCAGGATGAATGAAATCCGGATACGAAAAGTAGAATATTCACCAGGCTATTTAGCCGATCACTGGTGTAGTAAAGGGCATATTATTCTTTGCCTGGAAGGCGAGATGAAAACTGAACTGGATAATGGAAAAGTTGAAACCCTCACTTCTGGTATGACCTATTTTGTTGGCGATAATTGTGAAGCTCACCGCACATCTACCCTATCGGGTTGTAAACTTTTTATTGTGGATTAATTGAAAAAATATTTTTATCTTTTTTTCGTTAATGAGCTATATGTTTAAAGTTATTTTATCCAGCATTCTATTTTTTGTATTCAGCAATAATAGTTTTTCTCAAAAGCCTTCTGAGTTCGGGGTTGAATATATGCGTAGTATCGGACAAGGATATAACAGCGGAACGGCCGGAGTACGTTACGAAAAATATCCCGCCAAAAGTAGCTGGAGCATCGGGCTTACCTATATCCTTCCTACAAAAAATAGTTATGGCGGAAGCCGGGGTATTGGTATGTATGCTGGCTACCGTTATGGATTTGGTAATGGTACCGGTGGAAATCTTTTTGCAGGTGCAAGAGTTCTATTTGCCTTTGTAAATTTTGATGGAAAAACAAATCTGAACAGTTTGGTTTGTACGCCAATGGCAGAAGTTGGCTACCACTTACTTTTTTCAAAAAATAAAACCCTTTTTGCATCACCATCCATTGGCTATGGCTATACAAAAAAAATAACCAAAGAGTTTAATTCGTTAGATGAAGATGAAGGAGGAAGAGTTATCCCTTCTTTATCTGCAGGCGTCCGCTTTTAATTCGGATTACTTATCAAGATTCATTTTCATTCGTTCAATCTGCAGTTTTGTTCCCAGCACAATCACTTTCATTCCTTTTGTTATAATGGTATCGGCAGGAGGATTAATTACAAATTTTCCTTCGTTATTCTTAATTCCAATACAATTCACGCCGGTCTTTTTCCAATCCATCACATCATTCAATGACTTGCCTTTGATATGATCTGGCAATTCATTGTATGGAACCGATTCAACATTGATACTCTCACCTTCTTCACCCGATAAGTAATCAATAAATTCAATTACATCCGGTTTGGAAACTAAGGTAGCCATATGCGTACCACCAATTTTATCCGGAAGAATTACATTATCCGCACCTGCTTTTTTTAATTTGGGCATGGTATTACTATCGCTTGCCCGGCTAATAATATGTATTCCAGGGTTAAGAGCACGGGCAGATAATACGATGAACACATTATCTGCATCAGCAGGTAATGCCGTAATCAATGCTTTCGCTTTTTCAATACCAGCTTTTTTCAGGTATTCATCGTCTGTACCATCACCCAGCATAAATAAAACTTCCGGATGCTCTTTCTGATAATCCTCCAGGGCCTCGGGGTTTTTTTCTATCACTACAAATGTTTCATTATGCACCTGCAATGTTTTTGCAGCCTGCCTGCCATTACGGCCAAAACCACAAATTACCACATGGTTTCTAAGTTTATCAATTGTTTGCATCAGCTTACGGTTTTTAAAATATTGATTAATCTCACCACTGATTACAAACTGGGTCAACCGTGCCAGTATAAAAGCAAGAGATGCCCAGCTAATAATCAGTAATATCACGGTAAATAATTGTCCTTCGGTACTCAATGTTTTTACTTCCCGAAAACCGACTGTTGTAATAGCGAGTGTGGTCATATAGACAGCTTCCACCAGCGTATATTTTTCCAATATCATATAACCTGCAATACCAAATACAATAATAATGTGCAGGTATATAAGCGGAAATAATAATCGTTGAAAAAAGATTTTCAATCTTTTAATTTTTCTTAAAATTAGTTAATGCAAATGACTTTCTGGATGAGATTCAACCACCTGATTTTTTTCTTTTAAACCAAAACCACATGGGCACTCCCG
>JANLSA010000357.1:0-3775 GCA_031362085.1 Bacteroidota bacterium
TCGGGAATAGATTTGAGCAGTTTTTTAAATGCATCCAAACCTCCGGCAGAAGCGCCAATGCCTACTACAGGGAACAGGTTGGCGGATTTTTCGAGCGGCTTTCCGATAGCTAATTTTATCTCCGGTTTATCTTTTTTTGACTTCATTTAAATAAAGTTGGAATGCAATTTTCAGGATTATACATCCTGATTTATTTTATACTGGTTTCAGTTGATTCTCGGCAGATATATTTCCAATTTCTTCAATGGGGTTTCGCTTTCTTACTTTCAATTGTTTGAAATGAGAAGGAGAAAGACCCGTTGCCTTTTTAAACTGGTTGGATAAATGCGCCACGCTGCTGTAATTCATTTTCCAGGCTATTTCAGTAATGTTCATTTCATCATAAATAATCAATTCTTTTATCCGCTCTATTTTATGAGCAATGATGAACTGTTCGATAGTGGTTCCCTGTACTTCTGAAAATAAATTGGCCAGGTAAGTATAGTTATGGTTTAATTTGGCGCTTAAAAAATCGGAGAAATTAGTTTTGAGCTGTTCATCTGCATGATGAATCATTTCAATAACGGCATTTTTTATTTTCTCAATTAAGATAGCTCTCTTATCGTCCATCAATTCCAGGCCAGAGCTATGTAAGTCCAGTTTCAGTTGTTCCCGTTGCTCCAAAGTAATATTCTCCATAATATCAACTTCGCCTAAATCAACAACAATAAAGTGCAATCCAAGGTTGGTTAATACTTCTTTTACCGCCATTTTACAGCGGTTACTCACCATATATTTAATGTATATTTTCAAAAATTTGAGGTGCGTACAACAAGGTACGTATAAAGATGAGTGTTTTAATGAGGAAGGGCTTATATATTAAATATAAAAACTTACATAATTCACACATTTGGAGTTTTCAATTTATAGAGTACCTGTTTTAAGAAATCTTTTTTTTGGAACTGACAACAACGATAATTCCTCCTACCAGGAGTACGGCGCCAGCAATAGGCGACCACTGCACCGGATGGATCACTTTTTTGTTTACCTGAACTGGACCGATATCAATCACTTTTTCAGTCGTTATATAATTGAATCCGGTATACCCTATCATTATTATTCCAAGTATGATAAGTACAATTCCAGTAGTTTTTGTAAGCATGCGTATAAATTATAAAAAACTCTCGGGTGGTAAAAGATAAATTTTATAAATAAGTTGAATTCAATATTTAAAAATTATACAATAAAACCGGGGCCCGCAATTCCAAAAGCCAGCGCTTTGATTCAGTTGCCATCCGTATCACTGAGGCAAAATAATTTTTTAGATATTAATTCCACAAATGATCTCAGTTGATAATTAAATTCATATTGATTTTCAATATTGGATAAATGACCGGCATGATCGAGAATGTACATCTGTGAACTTTCAATTTTTTTATGCATAAACAGGGCTTTGTCAGGTGGCGTTATTTTATCTTCTTTGCCAACCATAATAAGTACAGGTATATTTATTTCTGCAAGATGGGTGCAGGTTTCCTTACGATTAGCTAAAGCCAGCAATGTGTTGCAGAGTGTTTTTTGCGAGGTGTTTATTATCATTTGCTTTACTGCTGCTACTGCTTTTTGTTTTACATCGAGAGATGCCGGCAGAAAAAAATGTTTTATACTTTCCCCGGCATATTTTTCCACGCCGGATTCTTTTATGCCTTGAATTGCCTGCATCCTTTTTTCTTTTCCTTCAGGTGTATCTGCTGTACATTGTGTATTACTTAATATGAGTCCCTCAAAACGTTCGGGGTATTTTTCAACAGCATTTAATGCAATATATCCCCCCATGGATAAGCCGCACAGAACCGCTTTGCTAAGGTTTAATTCATCCATCAGGTTCACCAGGTCATCTGCAAAAAGATCAATGGTAAATTTCTGATTGCCGGATTCGGAATTTCCGTGTCCGCGGATATCATAGGCAATTGTACGGTAACGCCCTTTTAATGCGTCCACCTGCTGCCGCCACATAGATTTATTAAATGGAAAACCATGAATAAAAATAATAACCGGCACATCGTCCGGTCCTTCATCATTATAACTGATTGTAATGTTATTTACAGTAACTCCGAGATTTTTGCCTATGCATCGCATGGTGTGTTATTTAATTTTTTTATAATGAATTTTGATTCTGCAATAAAATTCTGAATTTTAAAAATTACAACTGTTATACCATTCTGAATAAAAATTATATAATTCATATTTTTTTATAAACTAAATGGATATGTATACGGCCGCATTAACTTTTCTATTTTTTCTGATGCATAAAAAAACGCTAAGTATAAGCTTAGCGTTTTTTAGTTTCATTATAGTAGATTAAAGTGCTGAAATAATGTTGTTCATTTCTATTTCTGTTCTGCCCAGTTTTACCTGTACCCGGGTCAGCATTTCATCCCGTTGACCTTCTTCATACTCCAAATCTTCCGCTCTTAAATTTGGAAATTTTGCAAGGAATTTTTCTTTTTGGTTTCCCCATTTTGCATCAGACTGAGGGGCATCAAAGGTTGAGTTTGTCATCGTATATAAATTAAAAGTGAAAAGAAAATACTGACATTCAAAGATGAACTCCTTTATCTGTGTTATTGTTGTAACACAGTTGGGAAAATTTATATCATTCACACATTAGTTATTATACAGCCCCGAAAATAAGTCGTTCTTAATTTCAAATAAAAAAAGCAGCCGTAGGGGCTGCTTCTTTTTTTTAAACGATTATGAAAACTAAAAACTTAACTGAATAAACCACCTTTTTTCAATTCACGTACACCTTCGCCAATCATAAATCCATTCTGATAAATCTGTATTGTATAATTACCTTCTGCGAAATCGGCACCTGGAGCGAAGGAAAACTGAACAGCTTTCTTTTGTGCTGTTACAACATCAACGGGTAATTTAGCAGTGAATAATTTATCACCTTCTTCACGGGTTGTAAAAGTTCCTGAACCTAATGCTTGTGTTGATACGGGCTTACCATCCGGTCCGGTTACAATTACATACACATCTGTTACACCGGGCACAGCAATACGGTTATTCACATCAAAAGAAATCATCAGTTTGTCAACCCGCTTTGCGGTACTTGTTATCTTTTCTTTTCCACTGTTTTTTACATTAACCGGAGTGATCGCAATGTTTGATGCATTCAAAGTAGATGCAACATCAACTTTTTTTGTAAGGTCTTCTTTAATAAGAGTGGTGGCTGTAAGATCCTCTGTTAATTTTACTTTTTCCTGAGTTAAGACTTCTTTATCCTGCGTTAATACAACTTTATCTTGTGTCAACGTTTGATTATCGGTAGTTAACCTCGCCACTTCCTGCTCCATTACCGTTATCTTATCATTCAATGAAGTGATTAACACTTTTGCTCTGGCTAATTCTGCAGCCGTAGCATTTTTCTTATTTAAAATACTGCGTATTTCTGTTTTTGCTTTTGCAATCTCTGAATTTTTATCAGTTAATTTTTTTGATAAATCGGTATTAACTCCTGACATGCTATCGAGTCTTGCCAATGATTCATCAAAACTTCTTTGTACATCGCTTTTTTCATCAGTTACCTGTGCGATTTCTGTTTTTTGCTGTACGATTACATCACTTGTTTTGTTTTTATCAACTACTAAATAACCTGCTGTGCCTATTAAGGCTGCTGCTAAAATTCCAATGATTAAATTTTTGGGATTTTTACGGGGTATTTCGTGGTAAGTTAGTGTAGCCTTTGGCTCATTTGTATTTGTCATAATTGTATGTTTTAAAATTTTAA
>JANLSA010000363.1:0-2735 GCA_031362085.1 Bacteroidota bacterium
TGGGCCCATGTGTAGCAGGCGGCGCCTACTTACCCATCATGAGTGATGAAACTCTGATGGTGGAAGGCAATGGTTCTATTTTTTTAGCAGGTTCCTATTTGGTAAAAGCTGCCATTGGCGAAGACATAGATAATGAAACTCTCGGCGGCGCTGTTACTCATACTGAAATATCGGGCATTGCCGATTATAAATTCAGCACCGAACAGGAATGCATGGATCATATTAAAAAAATGTTTTCCATGCTGGGCGATAAACCAAAAGCTGGTTTTGATCGCATTGCTGCTAAAGCACCAATAAAAAAAACAGAAGAATTGTATGGTTTGTTTCCAAGCGATGGTAAGCCTTATGATATGCTGGATATAATTGAGCGCATAGTTGATGACAGTGAGTTTGAACAGTTCAAAGAAGATTATGGTAAAACAATTATCTGTGGTTATGGAAGAGTGGATGGCTGGGCCGTAGGTATTGTTGCCGACCAGCGTAAGATTGTAAAAAGTAAGAAAGGTGAAATGCAAATGGGTGGTGTTATTTATAACGACAGCGCAGATAAAGCTGCACGTTTTATTTTGAACTGCAACCAGAAAAAAATTCCACTGGTGTTTTTGCAGGATGTTACCGGTTTTATGGTTGGCAGCCGCAGCGAACATGCTGGTATTATAAAAGATGGCGCCAAGATGGTGAATGCTGTTGCTAATTCTGTGGTTCCGAAAATTACAATTGTAATTGGCAACTCATACGGTGCCGGTAACTATGCCATGTGTGGTAAAGCATACGACCCACGATTTATTTATGCATGGCCTACGGCAAAAATTGCGGTGATGGGTGGTGATGCCGCGGCAAAAGTTTTATTACAGATAGAAGTGGCTTCATTAAAATCAAAAGGACAAATAATAACTCCCGAAGCAGAACAAAAACTACTGAGTGAAATAAAAGATCGGTACGATAAACAAACATCACCATACTATGCTGCTGCAAGATTGTGGGTGGATGCGATTATCGATCCGGTGGAAACGAGAAAAGTAATTTCGGAAGGAATTGCTGCGGCGAATCATAATCCGGAGATGGGGGATTTGAAGACGGGAGTGTTTCAGGTTTGATGTTGAGGGTTCATCGGACAGTAGTTATGAAGTGCTACTGTTTGAAATCTCAAACCATCGGAGTCTTGTCATACCGAGCCTTTACTTTCAGACTATTTATAGTTGAATGAAATCAGGCGAGGTATCTCATACTGGTGGATGCGAGTTTGAGATACCTCAACTACTTTTTCCTAAATTATGGTAAATCCTATATTCTCCGTTTCGGTATGACAAGACTCTAACAGATCAGAGATTAATTAGGAAAATGAAGTTTATTAAATGAGTAACCAGGTAACTATATATACAGACGGTTCATCAAGAGGAAACCCCGGTCCCGGCGGTTATGGAACTGTTCTAATTAGCGGCCATCATAAAAAAGAATTATCGAAGGGCTATAAACACACTACCAATAACCGTATGGAACTGATGGCAGTGATTGCTGGTTTGGAAGCCATGAAAAAAGATAATCTCAACATCACTATTTATACAGACAGCCAGTATATAGTAAAAGCAGTACAGGAAGGCTGGCTGAAAAACTGGATAGCTACCAATTTTAAAGGCGGAAAAAAAAACCGTGACCTCTGGATGAAGTATCATGAATTGGCACAAGATCATTCTATAAAATTTATATGGGTAAAAGGTCATGCTAATAATCCTTATAATAACCGCTGCGATATACTGGCTACTGAAGCCGCCGACGGACATCATCATTATTTATTGATTGATGAAGGGTATGAGGCGGATCAGAAAAAATTGCTTTGAAGAGTTTCCTGATTAACCGCAAAGAACGCTAAGGCTTACGCAAAGTGCACAAAGGCTTTGCGTACTTTGCGTTGTATTTCTTTGCGTTCTTTGCGGTCAAAAAAAAAACTCATCAGCTTGAGCCAACGGGTTTGTTTTTTGTTCTCTGTTAGTGGTTAAGCTAAAGTAATTTCAGTCTTGTGTTTGGTAATATAATTATAGCTGATTAAGATTATTGGCAGAAAAACCAATGTAGCCAGAATTGAATTACGATAAAAAGGAAGACCTGCTTCATAACAAGTCATCAGTCCGGCAAATGTTTTAGGATAAGTAGTTTGTACACTGCATGACCAAACTGATAAATTAGAAATTAAAAAATAAGCAGTCGGTGCAGCCACAGCTCCGGTTGCCAGGCTTGCAAGGTTTCTGCCTTTCAGCATCCACCCGATTAAAGTAGAAGCCAACAGTATTGCATAATTCATCCATTGCGTGCTATAAAAACCAGCATAAGGGAATAAGTTCACTGAATATAAAAACTGGATAAATACATCACTAAGCAATAAGGCTACAAAAGGAAGAACAAAAGACAAATTCCTTTCCTTCATAATAAATCCGGAAAACAGGGCGATAGCAATGACAGGTGAAAAACCAGACCAGTCAAGATCGGGCCCGAAAAAATATTTACATGTAGTAGCAAGTAGTACGAGTATGCCGGTAAAAATTATCTGTCTGCTGTTGATCTTCATATTCAGTTTAATTAAGTAAGCTACAAAAATAAAAGAATTGGGGTAATCTCAGGTTTAATTTATTCACTAAAGTGGAATAATAAAAGAACGGGCACCTTATTGCATTGAAACTTCAAATATTAGTGTCTTGTCATGCTGAGAAAGGAGGAATCATCAACCAATTCGAGTCTTG
>JANLSA010000366.1:0-3122 GCA_031362085.1 Bacteroidota bacterium
CAAAAAGGATTAATAGGCTTACCAGTTAGAGTAAAAGTGGTTGAGTCTGGAAAAGAATATAACCAGGTGCATTGGTTTGTAATGAACCGTGCACAAATGGAAAAAGAAATTAAACTTATCCAGGTAAGTTTATCCCCTTCGGCTAATAAGCAATCCCATCCTTTATCTCTTGTCAGGTCCGTTTGAATTTTTGAACTGCCTTTTGGATAATAAACCCAAACGATCACTTCAGGTTTTATCAATTTCATTACTTTGCTCATTTCTTTTTCCATCTGTGCCCGGTTCATTACAAACCAATGCACCTGGTTATATTCTTTACCCGACTCAACCAATTTTACTTTAGCCGGTAAGCCTTTTAATCCTTTTTGAAATTGTGAAGGTTCATTGATGGTGAGTAACGTAAAACCATTTTTTATTTTTAATTTTTCAGAAACAGAATTTGCCATAGAATTTGATTTAGCAAACAAATTTAAGGAGTTTGTTTTTCTGCCATTTATTGAATGTTGCTTTTTGGTTAATATTCCAAAAAAGGCAGAACTTTAGATTCAAATTAGTTTTATGAAATCAAGAATAATATGTTTTATCCCTGTGCTTCTTGTTCTTACCATTTCAGTAAGATCGCAGCAAACAATTCCTGCTGATGCAGATGCTTTTTATAATAAAGCCATATCGTCAATCAATCCCAGACATACAACATGGATAAAACGAACCGCCATGTTGGTAAATAACCAGAATATAGAAGAGGCAGGAGTAAGACAGTTTACTTCAGGCTATGTGGGACAGAATAATTTAAATAATTTGGATATCGAGGCGTTGGTAGCTTTAGTAATGATGCAGGCATCTAAAGATAATGAACAGGATATGAAAAATATAATGGCAGATATGAAGAAGAAGAATGAAGAAAAACAAAAATTAAGAGATGCAGAGGAAAAGATGAAACAGAATAAGAATGTAATATCAAAACAAATGCTCGATTCATTCAGGCAATTAACAATGCCACAAGTGAATACTGTATCTGTTTCTCAAACTCAAACAGTAAGATTGCAAACAAGCCCAACAGTAACCAAAATAAACAGACCTGTCAATTCACAAGTATCACAAACTGAAATACAAGTATCAGCAGCTGAAATAAAAGAAGTGCAGGATAGTCTTAAATCAAAATTAGATGACATGAATGAAATGAGTGAGATGACATCTCTTCGTTTACAAATGATGATGGACAGGCGAAGCAAATCCATAAGCACATTAAGCAATATCATGAAAAAAATAAGTGGGACACAGGATTCTATTATTCAGAACATGAAATAAATCAGATGCTGGAGATAATGAAATAAAGTATAAAAAAACAAACCACCAGTTTTAAAAAAGAGCCCAATAGAAAACCAACAAAAGAACCCATGGCAGCCTTAAATGATTTTTTTGAGTCTTGCCCGGCTATCATTTCCCCAACAAAGGCACCTGCAAAAGGTCCGATAATAACACCCCAGGGCCCCATCCAAAAAGCAGCAAGAAATCCAAGTGTACAGCCCCATACTCCGTATTTAGTGCCCCCGAATTTTTTTGTTCCCCATATTGGAATCATAAAATCCAGAACTAGAGAAATAACTACTGCTCCTGCAAAAATTAATATCGTTTTTGTTTCAAAAGGATTTGGGTCTCTCAATTGCTGTATTAGCAAACCGATAAAAGCAACTGGTGGGCCCGGCAAAAGCGGCAACAGGCTGCCAAGTATTGCAACAATACACAAAACTATTCCGAGTATTATCCAGAACCATTCCATAGTTATATAAAAATACGAAGATGTAAGTGAAGGTATAAGATTATAAACACGTAACCGCAATGTTGAATACCGAACCCTGATCCGCCAGAGGCGGACGCAATCCCGTAGGTACGGGACCCAATCAAGGCTTATTTGCCGGTCTCAAAATGCATTTTACCGTAAATGACTTCAGGCTGACAATTTTTCACCTTAATCCCAAATGGCACCATCATTGACAAGCTAGGATGAAACATTAAATTCAAAATATATGGGAAAGATAATTGGAATAGACCTCGGAACAACAAATAGCTGCGTTGCTGTTATGGAAGGCAACGAACCAGTCGTTATTGCTAACGATGAAGGCCGTCGTACAACACCGTCAGTAGTGGCTTTTCTTAAGAATGGTGAACGCAAAGTAGGTGATCCGGCAAAACGCCAGGCTATCACCAACCCACAAAATACAATTGCTTCAGTGAAGCGTTTTATGGGTCGTGGCTTTGGTGAAGTAACCGAAGAAATAAGCCATTGGAGTTACAAAGTGGCAAAAGGTGACAATAATACCGTTCGTATTGACATAGATGGCCGTCTTTACACACCCCAGGAAATAAGTGCAATGATTCTTCAAAAAATGAAGAAGACTGCTGAAGATTATTTGGGACATGAAGTAAGTGAAGCTGTGATAACAGTGCCTGCCTATTTCAACGATGCACAACGTCAGGCCACAAAAGAAGCCGGCGAAATTGCTGGATTGACGGTTCGCAGAATTATTAATGAACCTACAGCCGCAGCACTTGCTTTTGGGTTGGATAAAAAACACAAAGATCAAAAAGTAGCAGTATATGATTTAGGCGGTGGTACGTTTGATGTATCGGTATTGGAATTAGGCGATGGCGTATTTGAAGTAAAAAGCACCAATGGTGATACACACTTAGGTGGTGATGATTTTGATAAAGTGATTATGGATTGGCTGGCAGATGAATTTAAAAAAGATGAAGCCATTGATTTACGCAAAGACCCAATGGCTTTGCAACGCTTGAAAGAAGCATCTGAAAAAGCAAAAGTAGAATTGAGTTCATCAAGCGAAACGGAAATTAACCTGCCCTATATCACAGCGGTGGATGGTGTACCAAAACACCTGGTAAAAAAATTAAGCAAAGCAAAATTTGAGCAGTTAGCTGACAAACTATTTGCCCGCTGCTTAAAACCATGTGAAGAAGCATTGAAAGATGCCGGTTACAATATTTCACAAATCGATGAAGTTATTTTAGTAGGCGGTTCAACCCGTATTCCGAAAGTGCAAGAGATTGTTGAAAAATTCTTCGGCAAAAAACCAAACAAAGGGGTGAATCCTGATGAGGTGGTG
>JANLSA010000387.1:0-5126 GCA_031362085.1 Bacteroidota bacterium
TTTCCCTTTTGCAACAGCCATATCTTCAAGAAGCAAACTGTCATTGGGTTTTTCTTTCAATTTATCTGCTGCACCCGCAAAAGGGAAATTGGACAAAGCAATGGTTATCTACAATAATATAAAACCATTGATAGAAGATTATGATAAATTAGGCGCCGATTTTATTTCAAACAAAGCATACAACGAAGGCTGGTTAAAAGAAATAGAAATAAGCAGGTTAAAAGATGATATACGAAATGCAAATGATTATTTGATTCTGGAATCTTCGTCCGTAGAGGATAAAGAAAAGAAAGTCGAGTTTGACAAAGCGAAAGTAGTAACTGAAAATTATAAAAAACCAGCTAAGCAATTATTGGCAAAAGAAATAAATTTAGATAGTGCACTGGTTGTAATCAATTCAATTTACCCCATCAACCCTGTAAATGTTGAAAAAGTAAAAGCAAAAATTTCAAGTTTTAATATCAAAAAATCATTTAAAGGAGATATACTAAAAGCAGATAATAAAAATATTGCCTGGGGTATTGTGGCAACTTCTATTATCTTTTGCCTGGTTTATTTATATACAGAAAAAATAAAAAATCCCACTGCCTACCGTATGGCGAATATGTTTAAGAAATTACAGTTATTCAGTTCAGCTGCTTTCAGTATTGGTCATGGTGGTAATGACGCACAAAAAGTAATGGGCATTATTGGTGCAGCATTAATAGCCAGTGGTGCTATACAGGATTTCAGTCATCTTCCCAACTGGGTGCCTATAGCTTGCTATCTCTCGATTGGTTTAGGTACGATGAGTGGTGGCTGGAAGATTGTAAAAACGATGGGAACAAAAATTACAAAAGTCACTCCGTTGGAAGGTGTAGCAGCAGAAACATCCGGAGCCTTTACTTTATTCTTTACGGGTCAAATGGGAATTCCGGTATCAACAACCCATACCATCACCGGAAGTATTATAGGTGTGGGGGCCACAAAAAGATTAAGTGCAGTAAGATGGGGTGTAACCATTAATTTAATCTGGGCGTGGATTCTTACCATTCCAGTAAGCGGTTTGCTAGCAGCCTTAGTTTATAAAATTGTAACCTGGCTTAGTTAATTCATAACTGATTTAATAGTTCGACGAAAAATCCTGACATTTGTCGGGATTTTTTTATTGTAAACAATTTCATTATTTCATTTTATCTAAAACATTTGTATTGTTTTAATACTCCATTCTTTTTATGAGTAAAATATTAGTTACCGGTGGCTGTGGTTATATCGGCACTCATACAATTGTTGATCTTATTGAAAACGGATATGAAGTTATTTCGATAGATAATAACTCCCGATCCAACCCTTTAATGCTAACCGGTGTAGAAAGAATTACAGGCGTAAAAATTAAAAATTACAAAGTTGACCTTTGCAGTTATGATGATACGGCAGCAATCTTTCTGGAAAATGAAGACATTGTGGGTGTTATTCATTTTGCTGCGTATAAATCGGTTGGCGAATCAGTAGAGAGTCCATTGCTGTATTTTGATAACAACCTTAATTCTTTGATAAGTTTATTAAAATGTGTTGAAGAATTTAAAGTGCCGTATTTTGTTTTTTCATCGTCATGCACTGTGTATGGCAATCCCGATGAAATTCCTGTTACCGAAAAAACTATTCCAAAACCTGCAGCTTCACCTTATGGCTATACCAAACAAATGGGTGAGCAGATTGTGAACGAATTTGCAAAAAGCAGTGGCACCAATTGTATCTTATTAAGATATTTTAACCCGGTTGGCGCACATCCTTCAGCATTCATTGGCGAAATGCCAATTGGAAAACCACAAAATCTGGTACCGGCCATTACACAAACAGCAGTAGGTATTTTACCAGAAATGATTGTTTATGGAAATGATTACCCAACAAGAGATGGTAGTTGCTTAAGAGATTTTATTCATGTATGCGATCTTGCAAATGCACACACATTAGCAATGCAATATTTAGAAGCTGAAAAAAATGCGGGATTATGCGAAGTGTTTAATCTGGGTTCTGGAAATGGAGTAACCGTACTTGAATCCATTTTAGCGTTTGAAAAAGTAACGGGTGTAAAACTGAACTATAAAATTGGTGCCCGCCGTCCCGGAGATATCGTTGCAATTTATGCAAACAATGATTTGGCAAAAAAATTATTGGGATGGGATCCTGAATACTCGCTGGATGATATGATGAAAACTGCTTGGGCATGGGAACAAAGGCTGAAAGCAGACCAAACAATTTTTGGCAATATACCCGGAGAGTTAAATTGATTTTTCCCTCATTGCCGATTCACTATTCACCATTCAGCCCTATCCCTTACATTTGCGCATCTTAATAATTTTATATGCTTAAAGATATTCAGTCGACCGGAAATAAAGATACTCGTAGTGGATTTGGAGATGGTATAGTTGAGGCTGCGCGGAAAAATAAAAATATCATTGCACTCACTGCAGATCTTGCCGGTTCATTAAAACTAAACCAGTTTATAAAAGAATTTCCCGATCGTTTTATACAGTGTGGAATTGCTGAAGCAAATATGATAGGCATTGCAGCCGGACTTACTATCGGTGGAAAAATTCCGTTCACTACTACATTTGCAAATTTTTCTACAGGCAGAGTGTATGATCAGATTCGGCAAAGTGTGGCATACAGTGGCAAGAATGTAAAAATATGTGCATCACATGCAGGCGTTACATTAGGTGAAGATGGCGCAACACATCAGATTCTTGAAGATATCGGTTTAATGAAAATGCTGCCCGGAATGACTGTAATTGTGCCTTGCGATTATGCACAAACAAAAGCAGCAACGATGGCTATTGCAGAATATGAAGGTCCGGTTTACTTACGTTTTGGCAGACCGGTATGGCCCATATTTACAAAAGAAGAAGATTTTAAAATTGGCAAAGCACAGCAGTTCAGTGAAGGAACAGATGTAACCATTTTTGCATGCGGCCATCTGGTGTGGAATGCAATACAAGCGGGTGCAATTTTACAAGAGAAAGGTATTAGTGTTGAAGTAATAAATATTCATACTATCAAACCACTGGATGAAGAGGCTGTAATCGCTTCCATTATGAAAACGAAATGTGCAGTAACTGCCGAAGAACATAATATCATTGGAGGATTGGGCGATGCAATTGCACAGGTTGCTGCTAAAAATTTTCCGATACCAATTGAATATGTTGGAACAAAAGATACATTTGGAGAAAGTGGAACTCCTGCACAATTATTAAAAAAATATGGATTGGATATTTCTGATATTGTAGCGGCGGCGGAGAAAGTGATGGGAAGAAAAAACCATTGAATAAAATGATTGAAATGATTTTAATGATATAAAAATCATCCTGCTGCACATGGTTTTTTATTTGCTGAATAGAATTACCGAACGATCAACGGAGCGTCGCAATTACATCCCAATCAAGGTACCTCAGTTTGCTTCATAAAAATTATTTACTTTTACTGAAGCTTTACAATTAAACTAATTGCATCACCAATATTCAAACCGCATCAAAGCCCTGATACCAGATGAATTTAACAGCCACTGCAGACAATGAACTGTTGATACAATTCCGTAACCCTGTTTCTAAAGAACGGGCTTATACTACCATCATTAAAAAATACCAGGAAAAATTGTATTGGCATGTGCGACGTATGGTCGTTGATCATGATGATGCAAATGATGTGTTGCAGAATGTTTTTATAAGAGTTTGGAAAGGGTTGGAAAATTTCAGAGAAGATAGTCAGCTATACACCTGGTTATACCGCATAGCAACCAATGAAAGTTTGACTTTTATTGAACAGCATAAAAAAAGGACTTCGGTTAGCTTAAGTGATGAAGATTCCGGGCTGAGTAATAAAGTAAAAGCCGATGAGCATTTTGACCATACTAAAATGGAGTGGAAGCTTCAGATTGCCATTCAGCAATTGCCTGAAAAGCAACGGGTCGTTTTTCAATTGAGGTATTATGATGAAATGCCTTACGAACAGATGAGTAGAGTGTTGGAAACCAGCGAAGGAGCCTTGAAAGCCAGTTACCATCATGCCGTAAAAAAAGTTGAGGATTATATGCTGAATCATTAAACTTTGTGAAAATTTAATCGTCTCATAAAAGTCGCCCTTGAACAGAAAGCTAAAGAGACAGAAGAAAATGACAAACAGAAACGACATATTAAATGAATTAAAAGAACTGGGAAGCAATCTATCCGCCGCCCCCTTTGAAAATATCTATACCGTACCTGTTGGATATTTTGAAGGATTTGCTTCGCAGGTTTTTGCCCGCATCAAAGCATTGGAAGCTAATGAAGCTAAAGATGAGTTGAATATTTTATCACCCTATCTCAATAATTTATCAAAAGAAATTCCTTTTATAACTCCCGCAGGGTATTTTGATGGATTGGAAGAAAGAATGATGAATTTGGTTCGTACAAGTGCAGATTATCTCCACAAGGAGTCCTTTGGACAAACAACAGATGAAGAATTAGAAAGTTTATCACCACTACTTCAAAGTTTGAAACAAGAAAATCCATATACAATTCCGCTGGGGTATTTCGAAAATCTTTCTGCACCGGTAGTGGAAAATACAAAAGTTGTTTCAGTGGTAAATCGCAAATGGTTGCGTTATGCTGTAGCTGCAATGATGATTGGATTGATTTCACTGGTTGGCATATCGGTAATAAAAAATAACACAGGAGATCCAATAGCTAAGATTGAAACGAAAGCAACAAAGGAAATTAATAAATCAAGCAATGAAGAATTAAACGATTTTATTCAAAACATGTCTACTGACATAGCAGCGATTGAGAAAAAACCAGATATTGAGCTAAATGATTTACTGAAAGATATTCCGGATGAAGAGTTAAATCAGTTTGTAGAAGAAATAGCTGAACCGCAAGCTGAATCAACCGAATCAATTTTGAATTAACAATGAAAAAGTATTTATACATATTAAGTTTATTTTTTGTTACCTGTTTTTCTTCCTATGCCCAGGATGATAATAACCAGGATGAGAAACTTGGAAGATTACAAATCAAGATGAGAGAGTATATTCAAAAAAGACTGAGTTTGAATAAATCTGAGTCAGAAAGATTTGCTCCCATTTTTTTAAGATATGTAGTTGACCTGAGAAG
>JANLSA010000503.1:0-7101 GCA_031362085.1 Bacteroidota bacterium
GCAGGCAATAACAAGAACCGGAACGACATTAGGAACAAGTCACCCGACTGAATTCAATGTCAAAGAAACAAAGATCACAGGACCAGAAAATACATTTCCGGAAAATAAAAAAGAAATCAATTCAGATGATGCGATGAAAGGTGTAACGTTCCGATGGACACCAGTTGTACCAAAACCACAGGAACCTGTGACATACCGGATGAAAGTTTGGCAACTGATGCAAGGACAAAGTGGATCACAAGCGATGAAAACAAACCAGCCGATTGTAACAAAAGATGTAGCAGATATAACAGAAGCAACAGTTAGTAATATATATACTGGTCCATGCAGACCACCTTATCTCTGCGATTTTATCTGGGAAGTACAGGCAATAACAAAAGATGGAACACCCAGGTCAACAAGTGAGCCTACAGAATTTAGTGTTAAAGGCGAACATACCAATGGTCCTGATAATTTATTTCCGGAAGATAGGCTGCAGTTTCAACCGGAAGGAACAAAAGGAGTAAGATTCCGATGGACACCAGTAGTACCAAAACCACAGGAACCAGTTACCTATCGCTTAAAAGTATGGCAACTGATGCAGGGACAAAATAGTACTCAGGCAATGCGAACTAATCAACCAATTGTTACAAAAGAAGTAGATAATATAACAGAAACAACAGTCAGTGGAATTTATACCGGACCTTGCAAACCACCTTATCTCTGCGATTTTATCTGGATTGTGGAAGCAAGCACCAGACAGAAAGGGGCGGCGCCGCAAATAATCGGAAATAGTGAGCCTACAACATTTAGTTTAAAAACACAATCTCAAACACAAATAGTTCTTCCAATAACAGAATATGCACCACCGAAATTGGTTGCACCTGAAAACAGGAAAAAAATTATACCCGGAATCGTTGGAGAAACAGTATTGTTTAAATGGACAGCCATTACACCAAAACCACAAGAACCGGTTACCTATCGCTTAAGGGTTTGGCAGTTGATGCAGGGACAAAGTGGCTCACAAGCCATGAAAACAAACCAACCAATTGTTACTAAAGATGTAGATAATATTACAGAAGCAACTATCAGTAATATATATACTGGTCCATGCAAACCACCCTATTTGTGTGACTTTATCTGGAATGTGCAGGCAATAACAATTAATGGTATAGCCGTATCAACAAGTAAAACTTTCCTTTTAGAAATTATTTTTGAGAAATAAAAATGGGGTTACCCTTAACCATTAAAGGAATTGAAATGATTAGCGCCAAATTATTTTTTATAACAATACTTGTTGTGATATTTTCAACGAATATCCTGGCACAAGAAACAGAAACTAAAAAAAAGGAATTCAGTATCAGCGGTACTGCTGGTGTTAATTATGAATATTACGGCCTCAGTCGCAAACCAACAGGCTGGACAGGTTTCACAGCAAGAAAACCTTGGAACCAGGTGCGGTTTAATTTTACACCTACTATGCAGTTTGGGGAAAATTTCTCATTACCCATCAATTTTAATTTTGCCATGAAGCCTACCAACTTTGTCGGGCCATACAGCGGAATAAAAAAACAAAGTTTCGGCCAGTTCATTACTAACCCGATGAATAATTTTGGATTAAATCCAAAATACAAATGGGCGGAACTGCAATTGGGCACACAATATTTAAATTATTCCGAGTTAAGTACAGGTGATATTGGTGTATTCGGTGTTGGTTTTGATCTCAGGCCCCGAAGTTATTTCTTTAAATTTTTTTCCGGCTTGTCGCAGCAAGGAATAAATTATTTCAACGGTCCGCCAACAATATATGGTGCTTACAAAAAAAAGAACTGGATGTTTTCTCTGGGCAAAGCAAGGGAAGGCAAATATGAAATGGCATTAAATTTTGTAAAAGCAAAAGATGATACCAACTCTGTTGTTACAAGACCGCTTACAATAAAACCACAGGAAGGGTTTACTATGAGTTTTGCCGGCAAAGCAGTTTTTAAAGGAGGATTTTATGTTCATGCAGAAGGAGCTCAGTCATTCTACTCCAAGAACCTGCTGTTGCCGGAAGATACAAGCAGACAATCTTTCAAACCATTTATCAAAGCAAATACTTCTACAGTAAAAGATTATGCAGCTGATTTTGGTATTGGAAGAAAGTCGAGAAATTTTGATATCGGCGCCAAACTGAAATACATCGGCGCAGGATTTCAAACACCCGGCTATCCTTTCATGCTGCCCGACCGGGTTGATTATACACTCAACACCCGGTTTAATGCATGGAAAGATTCAACAGGAAATTACAAAATGAATGTTGTCGCCAGCGTAGGACAACGGGTAAACAATGTTAGCAACACAACATTAAAAGCAAAACAATTTATCGGCAATCTGAACTGGTTCACCCAATTCAATGAACACTGGAACCTGAATGTGAGCTATAACAATTTTGGTTTTGAAACGCCCAGCGGTATCAATCCCTATGGAATTAAAAACGTAAGTAATGATTTTGGTGTGAATCCATCTTATACATGGAGCAATGATAAAGTGATTCACCTGGCGAGTTTTAATTATAATTACAGCAAGTATAATGAAAGAGATGTAATCACCGGTATTACTACATCCAATAATACACATACTGCTTTACTAACCTATGTGCCTACTTTTTTAACCAAAAACATTTCACCCGATTTCAGCCTGATGTATTTTATTAATTCGGTGCCGGGTTTTAAACTAAACCTGGTTACTTTCAGTTGCGGAGCAGGCATGCAGGCGATGAAGAAAAAAATGAACCTGCGGTCACAATTGCAGTTCAATTATTCAAAGACCAATAGTTTTAAAAACAACAATAACCTCGTTGCTTCTCTTACATGTGACTGGAAAGTATCAAAAAAATTAACATGGAACAATTTTGTGAGTTCGAACCAGTTTAAATATGGCAACGAGATAATACCCAACAATGCTAGTTATTTTGAAACAAATTTCCGTACAGGGTTTCAATACAGGTTTGGGAAATGAAACTCCCATTCTGCCGCGGCAGAGTTTTTTAAGAATCAGTATGATTTATAAAATCATTTAAAAGAACAAGGGCATGAAAAAAATATTTCTTATAGCATCGATTTGTTTTGCAAGTCACTTTTGCATTGCTCAATTTAATACCACACTGGTAGTTAACTCCAATCCAATGGGTAGTCTTCTCAATTGGGGAATAAAAGATCTGACTTATATCATTTCAAGTTCTGCCGGTGCCGGGGGCAAGGCGCTGATAAAAGCAACATTAAAAACAACCGATGGCACAATAGCAGCCACTACTAATCTTGCAAGAGCCAGGGTAATAGCAATAAATCCTGCAGCAGGAAATGTGATACTATATGCTGCTGATGTCATTCCACTGGAATCAATCTCCTTCAATGGGAAATTTAAAACCTCTATGGACAGAAGCGGCAAATTACCTTCCGGCAGCTATCAACTTTGCGTGCAATTAGTTGCTCCAGCTACTTTTCAACCACTCAGTGAAGAACGTTGCAGGACATTTAACATTGCTGCATTTCAATTGCCAATTCCGATGATGCCGGCCAATGAAACTGTATTGGATATTGAAAGAGCAAAAACCACTATCACTTTCCGCTGGACACCCGTGGCGCCCAGGCCTGCCGAGATGCTGACCTATCGTGTCACCGTATTTGAAGTGCTCGAAAACCAAACACCGATGCAGGCCTTGCGTAGTAACCAGCCGTTACTTGCAAAAGATATTATTGGTACTACTCAATATATCTGGCAACCACAATTGGGATTAACAATATGCTCATCGTGTAGTGGAAATACAGATGGCGATAATAAAATGAAAAAAGATTCCTCCAACATTGCCAAACCCGATATGGATCCGGAAATAGATGCTTATGCTTTTATATGGACCATCCAGACACTTGACAGTCGCGGTACTCCTTTTGGAGATGGTAATATCAACAGCGACGGCATCAGCGAACCCAATGTTTTCTTCATTGACCGCAGATCGATGGAGATGAGAAAATCCGGACAGCCTTCAAGGGTTGGTAACCTGAACAGTGCCCGAAAACTTAAACCCGGCATGGAATTAATTTTTCCTCCTTTTAATAAAAACTGATCAGTAAAACCGAAAGGAGAGAATGACTTTCTCTTTTTAAATTTCACGAATACAGTTTAAAAAGAATATGAACTAAAACAAAAACAGGTCTGCCTTTATCATAAGAATATTTTGTATTTGCTGCTGGTTAGGAAGGACTCGAGATTGACAGAAAAAATAAATGAAAAATTACTTTCTTAAATAATCATCCGTTTTATCCAGCCAATCCTGGCGTGGTGGTGACCATGTATCAATTTCTTCCACATCTCCAATCATCAATGCTTCATGTGGCAGGTTGGATGGAATCACAATTACATCTCCCGGAAATAAATCCATCATTTGTACTTTATTTTCCCCAAACCAAAAACGCATTTTTCCGGAAACCAACTGTGTTACCTGTTCATGTATATGACTGTGCAGCGGCACTAAAAATCCATCCTTGAATTTCATTTTAGCTATCATCAGTTTTTCGCCCCAAATAATTTTCCTGTGCATAGATGGAGTTACTTCTTCTGTTGGAACGGTATCCCAATTCAATTTTTCTATCATAGCAATTTAATTTTATTTCAATTCTTTTAAAAAAATTTAAAAAATATTTTCAGGCTATATAAGTAAACCGGATACCGTTTTAGTATCCGGTTTTTTTTTGAGAATACAATTTTACCCTTCATTAAAACGGCTTGCTCACATTCTCCTTTGGTTTTAATTTTAATTTTTCCTGTTGCGATACTCCTTCTGTAATCCATTTTTCAGGTGTCTTGCCAAGCAGGTAGTAATCAAAATATTCTTTTTGTCTTTTCTGGTAATCAATCTGGTTTTCCTTTTTTGCCAGTCCATGGTTTTCGTCAGCATATACCAGCATGATATGCGGTTTCTGCATGCGCCGCATGGTGCTGTACATTTCTATACCCTGGTGCCAGTCCACTGCTCCATCTTTATCACCAAAAGCAACAAGTAACGGCGTTTTTATATTGGCGGCATTATACATCGGTGAGTTACGCATATGATCTTCCATTTTTTCATACCATGGTCCATCAAAACGCCCCTGGCTGGTTTCAAATATTTTTGCATCGGGTGTACCCGAGTTCCAGTAAATGGAGTTGGACATACTGATAAGGTTGGTAAGTGGTGCACCCGCAACGGCGGCTTTAAAAAGATTTGTTTGTGTAATGATGAATGATGTTTGATAAGCTCCCCAGCTATGCCCCATCAAACCTACTTTGTCTTTATCTATCATTCCGGTTTTCAAAACTTCTTCAACAGCAGGTACAACGCAGTTCACTGCGCTTATGCCGGGATCATTAATATCATAAACAATGTCCGGACGGAAAACAAAATATCCATTCGTTGTAAAATTAGTTGTGTTGTATGATCCACGTTGATTGGGGTTAACATAGGAATGCACCGTATTGGAAAGTGTTTCATAAATATAAACAAGCATCGGGTACTGCTTACCCGATTCATAATTTGCAGGATAGAATAATGCACCCTGCATCTTCTTACCGTTTTTATTGGTATAACTTACCAGTTCACTTTTGCCCCAGTTATAATCTTTCTGCTGTGGGTTAGTGGCAACCACCTGTTTTATATCAGAAAAATTATCTGTTACAAATAAAGAAGGAGGTTTATCATAATCCTGTTTTACAAAACTGAAACTGTTTGCATCTTTTGCTTTTACCAAACGGTTAACCTGTGCATCTTCAAAAATCAGTTTATCAACTTTTCCTTTTTCGTATTTTGAATAACCGAATTTTTTTGTCTTATCACCGTATGTACTAAAGTAAATCGGTTTGCTGTCGTCAAGATAGGTTTCTTCAAAATCGAGACGTGTTACCCTGTGAACTGTTTCATCTTTTTCACCTTCGGTTAGTTTTCTTGCACCTTTTCCGTCGGGTTTAACGGCCCATACATTGTATTCATCATACAGCAATATTTCTTTATCGCCTTTTATCCAGCCACCCATACCTACTGCGGGTCTGCTTGCCGGATGATCGTCACGGGTATTCCAGAAATCAGTTTTAATGTTTTGTGTCAGGTTTATATTTTGCCCGGTAGAAATATTATAAGTCCACCAATGTTTGTCTTTAAAGTAAGCAAGCCATTTTCCATCGGGTGATGTTCGCGGAAAAGTATTAAAGCCGGTGAGAATTTTTTCAAAAGCCAATTTTTCATTCCCTGTTTTTACATTCACTATCCATGCATCAGCATAATCTTCTTTAAAGGCCGGTTTATATTTTTTGTCGTTAAAAATCACAACTTGTTTCTGGTTGCCGGATAGCTGTGCATTTGGTGCATCTTCTTTTGCAAGTTGAAAAAAAGTATTGTTGTCAAGGTTCCAGGCACTTAAATAACTCATCATGGTATCTTGTCCCAATGTAATTTTTTGCCGTGGCTGAATCTCCGGATCTTTCCAATGCCAGATATCAACTCCGGCCTGTTTTGTTGCCGGCGCATCTTTCTTAGCTGTTGCAATGTTTTTTGTGGAATCGGTTTGTGGTTTATCTTTTTTATTCAAACTATCTCCTGCTTCTTTATCTTCTTTTTTTGCAGCAGCATTATAGGTCCATTTATTCAATCCAAAAAATACAGATGTCATATCATCACTGATTGTAATATTGGATGTATTGGATATACGCATACCTGCCGGAAAATCTTTTGCTGCTTCCGGATCGAATGTTTTTAATGCAGGTGCTTTGTACAGGTTGGTATAGGTGTAAACAACTGCATTCTCTTCATCGTACTTATCTTTTTTATACGATTTAAAAAAGGCAAGACCATCGCCTTCTTTTTGCCAGCTGAGTTTTGAAAATTTACAAGTATCGCTGGCAAGGACTTTCAGCGTATAATTTTCAACATTGAAAAGCTCAACAGAATTGCCCGCTGCATTGGCAGATTCAACTATATAAGCGAGGTGATCACTTTTTTTGTTGAAAGCATAATCCGTAACGTTACCAATCGTACGGGTGGTACCATCCGATAAATTTTTTATCAGCAGCACAGCGCCTTTGTCTTTATTTTCTTTGGGAGGAGTAAGATAG
>JANLSA010000436.1:0-8817 GCA_031362085.1 Bacteroidota bacterium
TCCCGCTTATCAGATCATCGTAATACACATTTTTTTGTCTTAAATTTTCATCCACTTTCAAAATAAAATCACTCAGGTTGTCCGGTTTATTTTCAAACTCGATAAACCATTCGTGATAGGATTTGCCATCCGATTTATTTACAAAGGGAGCTACCGTAAATTCTGTGATCTGAATATTTTCCTCTTTCGCTGCTTTCAATAAACTATACTCAACCTCTTCGCCTATTACATGTTCCCCAAATGCTGATATAAAATGTTTAATACGTCCGGTTACTACAAGTCTGTATGGATTCGTTGAAACAAACTTGATCGTATCGCCTAAATCATACCCCCATAGCCCTGCATTACTGTTGATGATGAGTGCATAATTTTCACCAACCTTCACGTCTTTTAAAGACAAACGGGTTGGGTTATCATTATAATATTCATTGGTGGGTATAAATTCGTAATAGATTCCACTGTTTGTATTTAATAAAAGCCCTTCGGCTATCTGAGAATCCTGAAATGCAAAAAATCCTTCGCTTGCAGGAAATAATTCAATACAATCAATTTTTTTGCCAATACTTTCATACAGCCTGGCTTTGTACGGTTCAAAATTTACACCACCCTGCACCATCACATTGAAGTTTGGAAAAATCTCAGAAATCTTTTTCCCTTTTCTTTTTATCAGTTCATCAAAATACATCTGCATCCAGGGCGGTATGCCACTGATAAGTGTCATATTCTGATTCATGGTTTCATCAGAAATTTTACTGAGCTTGGTTTCCCAATCATCAATACAATTCGTTTCATAAGAAGGTAACTGATTTGTTCTTAAATATCCAGGCACATGATGGTTAACAATACCGCTCAATCTTCCGGTAGGAATTCCACCCACTCGGTCTAAAACCGGTGAGCCGGAAAGAAAAATCATTTTACCATCAGCAAATGAAGTGTTACCGGTTTCTGACATATAACAAAGCAACGCATTCCGGGCTGTATTAATATGGTTGGGAATTGAATCTTTAGTAATGGGAATATATTTTGCCCCGCTTGTTGTGCCGGATGTTTTTGCAAAATAAATAGGTTTGCCTTTCCACAAAACATTGTGCTTGCCTTCCTTTATTTTATCGATATAGGAGCGAATTTTTTCATAGTCTCGTACCGGTACTGCCTGTTTAAAATCCTCATATCCTGAAACATTGCCGAGGTTCATGTCTTTACCAATATCCGTTAACTTACCCGTTTTAAGCAGGGCTTTCAGAATATTTTCCTGATCAGGTACAGCAGAAGCCATCCCGCGGCAGATACCTTTATATATATATGCGGCGAATGGTTTCGCCAAAAAAGACTTGATTTTCATACACTACTACACGGTAAACTAAATATAATTGCAAATATATAAGAAGCCTGCACAAAAATTTCGTGATGTGGACATAAAACTTTGATAACCTGTTTGCCGTACAATCTTTTACCCCTACCTTTGCCACCCTTAATAATTTTGAATATGATAGCAGTAATTAGAATAGCCGGACAACAATATAAAGTAGAAACAGACCAAACTCTTCATGTACCACATGTGGAAGGAGTAGCTGGTGATACAGTAGCCGTAGAAGTTTTGATGGTAGATGCCGATGGCAAGCTTACAGTTGGTGGTGATGTAAAAAGTAAAGTGACTGCTGAAATAGTTGCACAGGTAAAAGGTGAAACAGTAATTGCATACAAACAAAAAAGAAGAAAAGGTTTTCATAAAAAGAAAGGACATCGTACAGCGTATACAAAAATTAAGATCACCGGTATCAACTAAGTACGCTGATTAATGAATTTTAAAAATCGGATTCCCGGTTTTTAAATTCAATAAAAAACTAAAAAATTAAAAACTAAAATAATTTCTCATGGCACATAAAAAAGGTGAAGGCAGTGTAAAGAACAACCGCGATTCACATGCAAAAAGATTGGGCGTAAAAATTTATGGTGGTCAACCTGCTATTGCCGGCAACATCATTGTTCGTCAAAGAGGAACAGAATATCATCCGGGAAAAAATGTTGGCGTAGGAAGAGATTTTACAATTTTCTCAATGATAGATGGTGTTGTTGAATATAAAAAAAGAAGAAATAACAGAACTTATATTTCTGTTTCACCTGTTCAGGACTAAGTTTTCAAATTCTCCGTTGCTGCTTTTTTTGTAAAAAAAGTTTTGTTAGTTTAAAATATTTATTATATTTACTAACGATAACCCATTTTTTACTAAACATTAAATTCAAAAAACATGGCAACTAAGAAAAAAGCAGCAAAGAAAAAAGCAGCTCCAAAGAAGAAAGCAGCTAAGAAGAAGAAGTAAGTCATCGTAAGATGAAAGTTATAATTGAAAGTCTCGCAATCGTGTGAGACTTTTTTTATTGGATCCCTTTTTTATTTTTTATCCTAACTTTCCCGCATGGATAATTATGCAATCGCTGATAAATTCTCCCTCCTTTCCAAATTAATGGACATTCATGGCGATAATTCTTTTAAAGCAAAAATTTATGGTGCAGCTGCATTTAATATTGAGAAACTGCCTATGCAATTGGCAGATACACCCCGTGAAAAATTATTTGCAATTAAAGGAATTGGAGAAAGTACCGGCAAGAAAGTACTGGAAATGATTGATACCGGTGAACTGGAAGCATTAAATGAAATAATTTCTAAAACTCCGGCAGGTGTGATAGAAATGCTGAATATTAAAGGTATTGGACCTAAAAAAATTCAAACTATCTGGAAAGAGATGGGGATTGAATCAATCGGCGAATTGTTGTATGCCTGCAACGAGAACCGGCTCACACTTTATAAAGGCTTTGGTGAAAAAACCCAGACAAGTGTAAAAGAGGCGATTGAATTTTATATGAGCAAGCAGGGGCATTTTCTTTTTGCCGAAGCTGAAGCTTTAGTATCCATGGTAGAACCTTATTTGCAAAAATTATTTTCACCTGAAAAAGTAAGAGTAACGGGTGCATACCGCAGGCATGAATTGACAATTGAAGAATTGGAGTTTATTATTCTGGAAGATATTGAAAACATAAAACCGAAATTTGAAACTGCTCAACCACCTGAATTATTAGAAGAAACCCAGGATTCAATTTTATATCAATTAAAAAACGGATTGAAGCTTCGGATCTATTTTAGTAAAGCTAACAGGGCTGAAAAATTATTTTCAACAACCGGAACAAAAGAATTTGTTGAGGCATTTACAAAAGAATTTCCAAAACTGAAGTATACCGGAGTTGAATCTGAAGATGATGAAATTATTTTTACAAAAGCAAATATTGATTTTATTCCACCAATGCTTAGAGAGTCACCAACTATTATTAAAAAAGCGAAAGACAAAGCATTGCCGGTATTGATTGAACCATCCGATATAAAAGCAATCATTCATAGCCATAGTAAATGGAGCGATGGAACCAATACGCTGGAAGAAATGGCGGAAGAATGTATGAAGCATGGGTTTGAATACTTAGTTATTTCTGACCATTCGAAAGCGGCAACCTATGCAAATGGATTAACAGTAGAAAGAATACGTGAGCAGCATCGTCAGGTTGATTTGCTGAATGCTACATTTAAAGAATTTAAAATTTTTAAAAGTATCGAGTGTGATATTCTTGGTGATGGATCCATGGATTACCCGAATACGATTCTTTCAACTTTCGATTTGGTTATTGCCTCCGTTCACAGCAATCTTAAAATGAGTGAGGAGAAAGCTATGATGCGGTTGATAAAAGCAATTGAAAACCCATACACCACAATTCTCGGACATATGACCGGAAGATTGCTCCTGAGCAGAAACGGTTATCCGGTTGATCATAAAAAAATTGTAGATGCCTGTGCCGCTAACAATGTGGTTATTGAATTAAATGCACACCCCCGTCGTCTGGATATTGACTGGAAGTATATTGATTATGCGTTGGAAAAAAATGTTCTTATCTCAATTAATCCGGATGCACATGCACTGGATGGATACCAGGATATAAAATATGGCACATTAGCTGCACAAAAAGGGGGTGTATCAAAGGAACAAAATCTTAGCTCATTTTCTTTAAAGGAGTTTGAAAATTATCTGGCCAGGAGAAGGAAGTTGAAAGGGCTTTAATTTACAATTGGTAACTCTACAATAAAAGTCGTTCCTTTTTTATATTCAGTTTCAAACCAAATATTTCCCTTCGCTTGTTCTGCAATTCCTTTACACATGGCAAGCCCTAATCCTGTACCGGAAGTTTTGGTTGTGAAATTTGGGATAAAAATTTTTAATTGCATCTCTTCGGGTATTCCTTCACCATTATCCGTAACCCGGATACGTATCTTACCGTTTTCTTTTTCTTCATTAACTGTTATCCGGCAATCCGAATTTCCATTACATGCTTCCAATGCATTCGCAAAAAGATTAGTGAATAAACGATTCATTTGCGTACGGTCTGCGTTCAATAACAGTTTCCCGTTAACGGGGTTCCATTTAAAATCTACACCGGGACTTGATTGATATAAATCTTTTAAGGATGCAATTACTTCATGCAGATCAAAAATTTCAGTACTTGTAATTCCGATATTGGCAAACTGCGAAAAGTCGGATGCAATTTTTGTCAGGTGATCAATTTGTTCAACCAAAGTGCTTGCAACATTTGAAGAAAGTTCTTTTACATTCGGTTGATTACTATCAATTGCTTTTTGCAAATACTGAATACTCAATTTCATGGGTGTCAAAGGATTTTTTATTTCATGTGCCACCTGCCTTGCCATTTCACGCCATGCTCCTTCCCGTTCACTTTTTGCCAACGCTGTTGCACTCTCACCTAATTTCGCCACCATTTTATTATATTCTTTTACCAATTCCCCAATTTCGTCTCTGCGTTTCCAAACAATTTCTTCATTTTTACCCGCAAGACTTATCTCTTTCATTTTATCACTGATAACAGAAAAAGAATTGGTAATACGATTGGTAACAAACAATGCAATAATGCCCGCAATAAGAAAAATAAATGCATTCAGGTTGATAATGGTAACTAAAAAATTTGAAATGTCCTGATTCAATTCCCGTTGCAATGCGAAATAAGGAATATTCAAATATGCATATACATTTTTTTGCTCATCCCGAACCGGTGCATAAATGCTGAGATAAGTAAGCTTGCCAATTTTTTCTTCCTGAACAAAATGAACCAACCGCATTTTATTTAATTCAAAAAAAGCAAGTGGATGCATCTTTTTACTTAACACGCCTTTCGTATAAACAATTGCTTCGCTTGAAACCTGAAGGTTACCTTCCAAATTGTATACATTCACATCAATATCGTGTATATCTGAAACTTCATCAATCAAGGTCTGAAGTTTGTGCAATGCGACGGAGTCATAAATCTTTATCACATCGTCAAACACTGCCTGGTCCGATTGCTTCTTTTGCATCTCATTAACCATTATCCGCATTGTACGGCTTAGTTTATCATTATTATTTCTAAAATATCTTTCTTTGAAAAATGAAATCGTTGCTATACCAATAATGATAAAAGAAAGAAGACTAACAAAAATTACAGTCATGTGTATTTGGGAACCAATATTTAACTGTAGATTATCTTTGATTTTCTGCCATTTTAATTTTGTAATTAGTATAAATGAAATAATCTGAACAATCAATACTAAAAACAAAAAAGCGCAGAACAGGTACGAGAATAATGAAATGGCTTCAATCCATGTTTGCCTTTTACGTGCCATTACTACTACTTTTTCATTTCCGGCCCTGTACCAGAGTTCATCATAGTCACCATTCCGTTTTCTTTCATATTCCGCTTCCGGAAGTCCTTTATCAGATAATGAAGTGGCAAACTGATAATTATTAGACGATGAAACTAATTTTTTTGCATTATAAATTCCAGATGAATAAATGGGTGAGCTCTCTGGATCTGTTTTCCGGTACTGCTTAAATAATTCCGGAAATAATGCATCGCTGCTATATTTTTTTGGGTCGGAAATAATAAATAAGGAACCTAAATATTTTCCAAACTCATCCTTGATGTTTTTTTTGGTTATATACTTAAACCGGTCATATGATATTTCGTAATACTTCAGATCTGTGTTTTTTGTAACCTGGGCTTGTTGGGTGAAGATATTATTCAGCGTTTCAAAATCTAATGCATCATTATTAAAAAGCGATTTTCCTTTTTCATCAAACAAATACAGTTTTGTATCATACTTATTCAGATAGCCGCGGTAATTTTCATTTAAAATGCTATCCCGGATTTTTTTCCCTTTTTCTTCATTAATAAACCGATAAAAATTTCCGGCAAGAAATTCATCATCGAAATACAGAAGGGCAATATTCAGTATCCGTTCGCTGGAAGGATCCGTTTGTGTTGCCAACCGCTCTGCATATATTTTTCTTCGCTCCCATTCTACTTTTTTATTTTCGGAAAGAATAATTAGTGAAACTGAAAAAGTAAACACAAAAATCCAGAACAAAATACCGGCAATATTTATTTTGAAACGTGTAAGAAACTCCCGCTGTTTTTGGACAATGAATGCATAAATCAGCAACCACCCCAAAACAGGCAGGTAAAATAAAACGGAGGCCTTGCCGAATTTCAGGGTGAGATAAATAAGCCCTATAACTGCTATTGCAAAGTAGGTAACAATCACCTGACTGCTGAATGCCTGAAATAAAATTCTGAACAAAATCTGAGTAAAATAATAATAGGCAAGCGATAAACTTGCCAATACAATTAATCCAATAACAGAATAGATATCAAGACTAAAAAAATTGGTGACATCAAATGAAATTTTAGAATCCGATACCATACTCTTGATAACAGAAGCGAGAAAAAATGTAGACAATATTAAAATCAACAATGCAAAAAAAGAAAAGAGCCATTTCTGAAAATTCGATTTGATGGCAATCAGCGGTTCGACATTTTTTGATTTGCTCCATGCAAAAACCAAAATCCAGCAAAGCAGCAAGGCGTTTAATAATAAATCGCCCAATGAACGTTGCAAACCCGAAGAACCATAAATTCTGGGATTAAATAATTCAAACTGCCGGAAATTAAAAATATCCGGTTCCAGATAAAGCAGCAATCGTATAATGATTAATAAAAAAGTAAGAGTAGCTATCCCTTTCCATAATCCATGCTTAGTTGCGATTTTTTCTGACAAAAAATGAAAAAACAACAAGAGAAAAAATAACCCGGTAAACCGAAGAAATAAGGTAAACCAATTGTTATAGGCAACAGCACCAGAAGCTTTTTGTGTAAGATAAAAAAGTTGATTGCCTGATAACGACATAACGGGGAAATCCGTTGGTGTTTCGCTTATAGCAATTCTCTTTCCCGCATCTTCACTATAATAAAATAACTGAGGCAGATAATCCGTTTCTATAAAATAATTAGAACTGACAGGGATAAGTAAACAGACAACTAAATTTCCTGAAACGCCGCTTACTGCTATCGTTTTTTCCACTTGAACATAAGTACCATTAGCAAGTGTAACAAATCTTTCTGTTTGTATTTTACTAAAATCTACATCTGCGGGAACAACAAGCTGATTGTTCCAGAATTTTGATTCAATTATGCCACTGGGATTGACCTGGTATAAATAAAAACCAAATGGTTCATCGACCAGGCTTTTAATTTCTGTTTGATTGTAGTTACCTAACGCAAATTTTCGGATAAGCTGCGTATCGGCAAGTAATTTATCAAATCGTTGTTGATGAATTTTTATATACTTCTCTAATCGTATTGATTCCCTTTTTACAGAAGTATGATCTGTATATAATGTATTAAAAATAAAAGACAGCGTTAGAAAAAGAATTGCAGAAAACAACAATCCATTTATGGAATAAAACTTATTTAATCTTTTTTTCTTCACTTCGGTTTTTGTAACTTGATCGTATTCCATATGGCATCCATTTCATCCAGGCTCATATTATACAGATTTTTATTTTGTCCCGTTGCTTCTTCTTCCATTCGAGAAAATCGCTGAATAAATTTTTTATTGGTTCGCTCCAGGGCATTTTCAGCATCTATCTGCAAATACCGTGCATAATTTATTAAAGAGAAAAATACGTCACCTAATTCGTCTTCCATTTCAAGTTTTCGTTTCTCTATGGTATTTTCTCCGTATTCAGATTGCGGATTGGCGATTTCAGATTGCAGATTACCAACACTCGGTTGCTGACTGCTGATTGCCGATTGATGACTGATGATTGCCGACTGTAGCTCTGAAATCTCTTCCTCCACTTTCCCCCAAACCTGATCTTTATTTTTCCATTCAAAACCTACCTGCTTTGCTTTTTCTTGAAGCCGCATGGCTTTAACCATTGCAGGCAATGACCTGGGCACCCCACTTAAAATAGACTTTTTCCCTTCTTTTAATTTTAGCTTTTCCCAATTTCTTTTCACATCTTCTTCATTATTCACTTTTGTATCAGCATAGATATGGGGATGTCGAAAAATTAATTTATCACAAATTCCATTGATCACTTCATCCAAGGTAAACTGATTTTGCTCTGTACAAATTTTTGCATAAAATAAAAGATGCAGCATTACATCGCCCAATTCTTCTTTTATTCCTTTCCAGTCATTTTCGGTTATTGCATCTGTAAGTTCATATAACTCTTCAATGGTCAGGTGCCGTAACGTATGAATCGTTTGTTTCTGATCCCACGGGCATTGCTCCCGCAATTCATCCATTATTCTGACTAACCGTAAAAAAGAATCTGCATTCGTTGTCATACTTACTATCTATTTAAATCTGAAATAAAGAAAACAATAAAAAGAAAGAGAAAAGAAAAACCGCAGCCACAGTGCAAAATAAATTAAACAAAA
>JANLSA010000445.1:0-3008 GCA_031362085.1 Bacteroidota bacterium
ACAAAATTGATAAATTATCCGATTGACACAAATGCCGTATTATTGGCAGGCGCCAGTGCTCAAAATTCTGAAAATGCTGATAAAGCAGCATTTTATTACTCAAAACTTGCAGATATAAAACTACCCGGCTCAGAAAATGAATTTATTTATCCTTTCTTAGTTGAATATTATTTTAAAAAAGGGGATAACGAAAAGAAAGAAAAATATATGACGATCGGAAAAGAATTGTTTCCGAAAAATACATATTGGTGTAATGTGCCATTAATAGAAGCAGGCGATGACGTGCAGAAAATATTTGCTGCTTATGAAAAAATGATTGTAAACAACTGCGCAAATCATGAAACTTATTATGATTATGCACGGGAAATGTACAACTACCTTTATTTCGGAAAAACAAGACCTGCCGATTCTTTAACACGAGATGCACGGTTAACAGAAGTTCTCAAAAAATCTTTGGAATTAAAATCAAATCCTGAAGCAAACTTTTTGAAATGCAGAATCTTATTTTTTTCAATCAATGAGTTAGTGGATAAATTCAACTCCATTAAAGGTTCAAAACCTGAAGATGTAAAAAAACGGAATGAATTAACCGCTAAATTGAACGCAAAATATGAGGAGATGATACCTTATGCAAATGCCACATTTGAATACTATGATTCAAAAAGCAGCCTTAAAGGAGGCGAAAAAGGAACTTATAAAGTTGTCACAAACATGATTGTTGAATATTGGACTAATAAAAATGATAAGGGTAAAATGAAAATTTACGAAGACAAGCTTAAAGCAATTGAATAATAAAAAGAAACCCGACAGTAAAGTCGGGTTTCTTTTTATATAACTATTTAGATTTAAGATTTTTTATTTCTAAAATAAAAATTGAAAATTGTTGTTGGAAGAACCACCGTTCCCCCTGCTAAATTTTTCAACTCAGCAGGAGGGTTTTGGATTTCATTTCTTTTCAAGGATCATTGGACGGCGGTTTCAGGAAAGGACGGTTTCCTTTTGGATGTTGGATTTTTCTAGAATTTTCAATCGGACCAGGTTTTGGTTTAGTTTTTCTTTGGACTTGGATTTTAAGATTTGGTTTTTCTGGATAATCGAATTTTAAAGAGCGGTTTTCGTAGGTATTAATTTTTTCTAAGGACTAACAGGACTTTGGTTTTTCTTTGGATTGCAATCAAAACTTTTTATTGTGTTGATTACTGGTACAAATATAGATTTGACCATCTCTTAACACAAGAGCAATAAAACCCTTTATAAAACTTTCGGGAATTACATAGCGGTTCGTAGAATTACGTTACTAATTTGAAGGGAATTATTTCCCCAGCGCAAGTATTACATCATACTTTGTAATTATATGCAGGTTGCCACCATCATCTTTTGAAATTACAGCACCATTTTCTTTATTTATTAATGTACCTAATCTTTCAACAGGCGTTTCAAAATCCACCATTGGATAAACTGGCTCAATCACCGTTTCAATTTTTGCGTTCTTTATTTCCGGGCTATTAAATATTTTTTGAAACAATCCACTTTCACTTATTGCTCCCACTATCTCATTACCTCCGTTCATAACAGGAATATGTTCGATATCAAATTTTTTCATCAACTCTACTGCTTCAAATACAGTTTGAGATAAAGAAACCGTAATCAGGTTTTTTCGTCCTCTGGCACTTATGATATCCTTAAAAGTTTTTACTTCGATAAAACCCCGCTCAATCATCCATTGGTCGTTATATATTTTACCCACATACCTGCTGCCATGATCATGAAAAATGCAGACAACCAGATCGTCTTTTTTTAATTTATTTTTTAACTGCATCAATCCGGCTATACAACTTCCAGAGCTGTATCCACAAAATAACCCCTCTTCTTTTGCCAGCTTTCTTGCCATTACTGCACCATCTTTATCTGTTACCTGTTCAAAATAGTCTATCACACTCATATCGTAATTCAGTGGCACAAAATCTTCACCAAATCCTTCGCTGATATAAGGATGTACTTCTTTCATATCAATTTCACCTGTACGAAAATATTTTGTAAGTAATGATCCATAAACATCAATTGCCCAAACCTGAATGTTGGGGTTTTGTTCTTTCAAATATTTTGCAGCACCAACAATTGTTCCTCCTGTTCCAGCCGTACAAACAAGATGTGTAATTTTTCCATCAGTCTGCTTCCAAATTTCTGGCCCCGTACTTTCATAATGTGCTAATCTGTTTGCCAGATTATCATACTGATTCATATGATAGGAATTCGGAATTTCAGTTGCTAATCTTTTTGCAACACTATAATAACTCTTTGGATCTTCTGGAAGAACATTCGTAGGACAAACGATTACTTCGGCGCCTACCGCTTTTAATATATCAGCTTTCTCTTTTGATTGTTTATCGGTAGTAACAAAAATACATTTGTATCCTTTTACAACAGCAGCTAAGGCAAGCCCCATACCTGTATTACCGGAAGTGCCTTCTATAATTGTACCGCCCGGTTTCAGTTTGCCTTCCTGTTCTGCCACCTCTACCATCTTTAGCGCCATACGGTCTTTAATGGAATTACCCGGATTAAAGTAATCGACTTTTGCAAGTACGGTACAAGGTAAATCTTTAGTGATTTTATTAAGACGAATCATTGGCGTATTGCCAATCGTTTCAAGAATGTTATTTTTAATATCCATAGCGAAATTTATTCGCTGCGAAGGTAAGATTTTTATTGGGCAGATGTGTTGCCAGATACTTAGTGCTTCTGTTCAATTCCGGGTGAAACTTTTGAGTGAGCAATCAATTCGGGTTCTCATTCTATTAATGATGAGACGTTCTCTTATCCTGTCTGAATTGTTTTCTTTTATTTGCAAGTATCCGATCGAGTAATGCCAATCCAATCACAATATTTATCATCATAAATACATTTATCCAGGTATTACTGAAAAACTGGCTGAAATCAACTTTAGGCAAATCAACTTTATATTTCGATTCTTCGCTACTACTCCAGTCCATTTGTCCAAAACCATA
>JANLSA010000508.1:0-2288 GCA_031362085.1 Bacteroidota bacterium
TAGAAATTCCTTCGCCAAAAATAATATCAAACTCTGCCGACCGGAATGGAGGTGCTACTTTATTTTTTACTACTTTAACTTTTACACGGTTACCTACCGCTTCATCTCCATCTTTTATTTGAGATGAACGACGAATATCTAAACGAACAGAGGCATAAAACTTAAGTGCATTACCGCCGGTTGTAACTTCCGGATTGCCAAACACGATTCCTATCTTTTCACGCAACTGATTGATAAAAATGCAAATGGTATTTGTTTTAGCAATGGTAGCTGTTAATTTTCTTAATGCCTGGCTCATCAATCTTGCATGAAGCCCCATTTTACTATCGCCCATTTCACCTTCCAACTCACTTTTTGGAACCAATGCTGCTACTGAATCAATAACCACAACATCCAGTGCGCCGGAAAGAATAAGACGGTCCGCTATTTCTAAACCCTGTTCGCCATAATCGGGTTGAGAAATCAAGAGATTATCAACATCAACCCCCAGTTTTTTTGCATACGCACTGTCGAATGCATGCTCGGCATCAATGATGGCACACATGCCTCCTTTCTTTTGTGCTTCAGCTATTACGTGTATAGCAATTGTTGTTTTACCGGATGATTCAGGTCCATATATTTCCACTACTCTTCCTCTTGGTAATCCACCAATGCCGAGTGCCACATCAAGACCTATTGATCCGGTGGATACCACTTCCATTTCATGTATTCCTTTTTCATTCATCATCATTACGCTACCCTTGCCATAATCTTTTTCAATTTTGTCAATGGTTAGCTTAAGTGCTTTCAGCTTTTCGCTGTTGTTGTTAGTGTTTGACATATCAGTAGTTTTATCTTTTTCAGTTTTTGCCATGTTTCAAAGTTATGTTTTCAATCTTTTAGTAAGAAAATATTCTTGAGCATTCAAAACTAAATGATTTAGTATTATGAAGCTAATATTTTAGGATTTATTTTCAAATTTTTTATCTCACTGCCAAAATTAGCCCTTGCTTGAAGGGGAAAAATGTTTGATATTTGCTCTCTAAACTTTTGTGATATGAAAAAAATTCTGATTGCCACGGCTGCGCTTATTTTATCTTTAAATATAAGTGCTCAAGATGAGCCGGCTGCTAAACCGGGAACTGTATTTGGTGAAGTTTCTGAAAAAGGAACTGTTGTAAGTGCCAATGAATTGGAAGCTAAAATGGTTGACAATAAATTTGATGGGAAAATAAAGGGGAAAGTGGTTGAGGTGTGTAAGGCAATGGGATGTTGGGCAAAAATTCAAAAAGAAGATGGTACCACGATAATGATAAAAGTAAAAGACCATGAATTTGCAATGCCATTGGACATCGTTGGGAAAATTGTATTGGCAGAAGGCTCCGCTGAGTTAAAAGAAACTTCTGTAAATATGCTGAAGCACTATGCAGAGGATGCCGGCAAAAGCAAAGAAGAGGTTGATAAAATAAAAGAGCCGAAGAAAGAATTAATAATGACTATTAAAGGAGTTAAAGTAATTCAATAAGTGGTTCTTTTTAAAAATTATTTCCCTGCTTATTAATTTGAGCAGGGATTTTTTTGTAAAATCAAAACATCATCTGTAGCGTTTTAAACCCCATCCAACTCATAACGGCTACAACTAACCAGCCAAAGATCTGCAACCATATTGGATGTTTATATTGCTTCATTAAAGAATGTTTTGTTGCTGCTATTAATATTACAGATAGTGCAATTGGCAAAATAATTCCATTGATAGCGCCTGCTTTTATTAAAAGATTTACCGGGTTTCCTTCTATTACAAAAATAATTGTGGATGTAATGATAAAAAGGCTGATTATTATTTTTTCGTTTTTAGCAACTGCGGGTACTAATGTTCTCCAAAAAGAAACAGAGGTAAAAGATGCGCCGATAACAGATGTGATAGCAGCACACCATAACACAACACCAAAAAATTTATATCCAATTTCACCTGCTGCATTTTGAAAAACCGATGCCGCAGGATTATTTGTTGCAAGTGTAGCGCCGCCATATACTACGCCGAGTGCAGCAAGAAATAAGATATAGCGCATTGCAGATGTAATAACAATACCGCTTACCGAACTTCGGGTTACTTGTGGCAAAAAGTTTTTTCCTTTAATCCCCGCATCCATTAAGCGATGAACCCCGGCAAATGAAATATAACCACCCACTGTACCGCCAACCAATGTTACAATTGTCAATACATCAATTTTTTCAGGAAAAATTGTTCTGTATAAAGCCTCGCCAATTGGCGGATGAGATTTGAATGCTATATATAAGGTAAGTACTAT
>JANLSA010000479.1:0-13086 GCA_031362085.1 Bacteroidota bacterium
TTAAAAAGATCCCGGAAGACAAGAAATCTGAACTTTTTCCCGGTATTCGTAAAATTTCAGATAAAGGTTATTTAGTAAGCAGGATAGATAGTACGAGACAAATAACAGATCAGGATTTTGTATTTCTTGCAAAAATTGGAAAATATTATTACCTGGATTTTTATGGTGCAGAAATGCCATCTCAAAGAAATGTAAATAAGTTCTTTAAAAACCATTATATAAAAGTTCATAGTAGTTACAGGTGTGATATTGAAGACAACGATCATTTTGTGATGAAACGGTTTGATAAAGGATTTCTCGACAAATTAATTTCTGACAACAAAATAAATATCCGGCATGAAGTGGTTGGCGGAGAAAACTTAATTACAGCCTCAACAGAGGATCTGCAAAAATTTATCATTACATACAGCGATAATGCAGCGGCTTTCGGGGATAATATTGCCCATTGTTCCCGTATTATTGATTATTAAATTTTTATATGAGAAGGTATATTCTTTCAGGTGTTCTTATATTGTTTAGCTTGTCATCTTGCTTAACGATTATACAATCATTAGTTACCCCCGATAATATTTTAACAGATGAACATCTCGAGGGGCAATGGACTGACCCAGATTCAAGAAGTATTCATGTGCAAAGATTTATGAAAACTAAGGCAAAGGATCTATTTGCAGAAATGGGCCATTATACCGCCGAAGATTCCATTTTTTACACAAAATTCTACGTAATCACATACCGCGAAAAGAACCTGAATTATTTATGGTTTGCTGGTATGGTTAAAATCAAAGATCAATTGTATCTTAATCTTGTACCAGAAGAATGCCTGGATAATAATGGAAACGAAGTTTATAAGCTTGGTAAAGAAACATCAACTATTGCAAAATTGGAATGGAAAAATAATAATTCTTTGATACTTCATTTTCTTGATGGGGACTATATTAAACAAATTATTCTGAATGGAAATGCGAGAATTAAGCATGAGTATGATCCTCTTTTTGGCACATTTGTGATCACGTCTTCCTCTGATGAGCTAACACAGTTTTTAGAGAAATATGGGGATAATGAAAATTTATTCAAAGGGGGCAATACTATCATCCTGACACAAAAAAACTGAAAGCATGTTAACCGGAAGAAAATGGATCAACGAACCCTTATTACGCATCCTTCAGCATGTTTTCTTTTGGGTACTTTCATTTTATATCTTTTTATATATTTTTAAAATAGGAAATACACCGGGCAAAATCGATTATGTTTATACTTTTTTATTTCACATTTCTATTTTACTGCCGGTCTACATAAATCTTGAATGGCTACTTCCATGGTTAAGAAGATCAAATTCATGGCAGTGGTATTTTATAATAAATTTCTTATCAATTGTTTTATTCTCCTGGCTTAACCTGGAATTTTTTTCCAGTTGGTCAAACATTGTACTTCCTGATTATTTCTTCATTTCATATTTTGATTTTTTTCAGATCTCTCTTTTTTTTATTGTTTATTTAAGTATTACATCATTACTAAAATTGTCAAAATCCTGGTTTTTAGTAAATACACTTCAAAATGAACTATTGATTGCTGAAAAACAAAAAGCAAAACATGAAAAAGATTTGCTTGAACTGGAAGCCAAAGCTTTGAGGGCCCAAATGAATCCTCATTTTGTTTTCAACTGTCTTAATTCTATTAAGGCATTAATGCAGGACAATGAAACAGATAAAGGGATTAAATACCTAACTACTTTTTCAAAACTCATACGTACACTTTTTAATAATGCTGATAAAAAAGAAATCAGCCTGTACGATGAAATAGAAACCTGTAAACTTTATCTGCAGCTTGAAGCCATGCGATTTGATGCGAAATTTTCATATGCTGTAAATGTGGGTGAACAGATAGATTTAAAATCAATTTTAGTTCAGGCACTCATTGTTCAGCCGTTTATCGAAAATGCTATCTGGCACGGCATTGTTCCAAAAGGTGGTGGCGGTAATGTATCATTGAGTGTCTTAAGAAATAATGGCAGTATTGAAATAGTTGTTGAAGATGATGGTATCGGCAGGGAAGCATCTCGGCAAAACAAAGCAGTCAGCAATATCGGCCATCAGAGCAAAGGTGTTAACCTTACTCAATCAAGGCTGGAACTGGACAATTTATTACAACAAAGACAGGCGATACTGGAAACAATCGATAAAACAGATGCTAATGGAAAAGCTGCAGGAACAAAAGTTATTATTAAACTATCACAGGAAGAATAGTGTTTTAATCTGTAACCTGGCTTATTACCTGAAAGCGATGCTCTGCCAATTGAAGTTGGATGAGTGTCAAAATCTGGTTAAATCACTAGAATAAAATTTGTATTTTCAGTACAGAAAAATATGATACGCTCCATTATAATAGATGATGAACAGCACTGCGTCCGGGCACTCCTGAACGACCTACAGAAAAATTGCCCTTCAACAGAAGTGGTAGATACCTGCTACTCCGGTAAAGAAGCAATTCTATCCATTAAAAAGAATAACCCTGATTTAATTTTCCTTGATGTAGAAATGCCATGGATGAATGGTTTTGAAATGCTGGAATTGCTGGGTGAAATAAATTTCTCCATCATTTTCACCACGGCACATGATGAGTTTGCCGCCAAAGCATTTCGCATTAGTGCTGTTGATTATTTATTAAAACCCATAGATGCGAATGATTTAAAAACTGCCGTACAAAAAGTAGAAAAGAAAATGGAAGAAGGCGGCGGCCTGCAGCATATTACCAATTTGCTAAGGAATATGAAACAACCCGGTGGCGAACAAAAAATTGCATTACCTCAGCGGGAAGGTTATGAATTTGTGGATGTAAGTTCCATCATGTATTGCCATGCAGAAGGTGCTTATACAAAAGTGATAATTGATGGAAAGAAGACAATGCTTATTTCAAGAACACTGGGAGATGTAGGGGAATTATTGCCTCCGGAAATATTTCAGCGCATTCATCATTCATCGCTGGTAAATGTTACTTATATATCACAGTTCTTACGCACCGATGGAGGATATGTTGTTTTAAAAAATGGTGAGAAACTTTCGGTAAGTAAAGCGAAAAAAGAAATGCTGATGGCGAGATTGGGATTAAAGTAAAATTTTTACAAATGAAATTTTTGTTTTTTATTTTGTTGTTAGTTGTAAAGTTTACAGCAGCACAGGTTGTTGATTCCACTATTGCTGCCCCGACTACAAATAAAAACAGGGTACTTATCATCAATACTTTTGATGTGCAGTCAAGCCGTTTTCGCAAAAACAAAAAAGAACTTTTTGCAGAACTGGCTGATAGCCTTAAATCTGTTTTGGCAATAGAAATAAAATCACTAGGGTTGGTAGAGCCTGTAATTATTCCGGAATCTGTATTTCCGGTATTTGATTCAAAGAAAGAGCTTGACTCAATATTAATTTTATACAAAGCATCTTTCGCCATAATCATAAAAAATCTGGATGCTTTTTTTGAACAGACAAGCGTTAATGTAACAAAGGATTATGACGGCAGCAAATCAAAAGCTGCTTCTTACGATATCTGTGCTGCGATAAACTATGCCTTTTATAAAACCGGGGATGCCCCCTATTACTCAGACACAAAAAACTGTGAACACTTCACCACTCGTCATGTAATGAGCGGCCTGCTGGCCGGCGGACCAGATATTATTGGTAAGAGCGAACATGCTTTTAAGATCACAGTCAAAAATGCAGTGCAGTATATATGGGAAATCAGTAACCGGTTGAAGTAAATCATTCAGGAAAAACACTCCAGTACAGCAGCACCACCCTTCTTCTTGCATCATCTATTTTATAATCGGAGATTCTGGGATTAGGGAATTCATCACCCTTGCCTTCATAGGTGTAGAGAATACTTTTTAAATTATTGCCAGGCTGAAAACGAAGATCAAAATATTTTTTAAACAAACTCATTGCTTCTTCTGCCCGCAGCCGAGATAACTCTTTATTCAAATCCTTATTTGTCGGATTTGGAATTTTTATCGCCGCTTTTATTTCTTTATATAAAGCAGAACCTTCGGCTATAGAAGTGCCATCGGCAAAGCCATTGGCATTGATGACAACCGAAAGATCAACACCCGGGTATTTTTTTATAAACGATTCTATTTCATTTGCAGCCGGATCAAATATTTTAGAAATGGTTTGAGCTGCTATTGCAGATACTTTATATTTGCCCGGTTCAAAAATAATATCCTCATCTATTTTTAAAACCAACGTACGGCTGAGCAAATCATTTATCATTGCCAGTTTATCAGCCGTTGATTTTAATAATTCATTGGTGATCTCAAGATTTTTACGAATCGTTTCCCAATCACTTTTATCAATAGCCGTTTTTCCTTCTAAGATTGCTTTTTGTGCCTGTAGCTTATCTATCTCTGCTTTCGATACACCTACAAACCGCTGTATGCGTACGGCTGTGGTATCATCTATTTCATTGTTCTCTGCTTTTTTCTTTATCTGCTCATTTAAATCATTCAATGCATTTTCATTCGCAGTCAATTGAGGTTCTTTTGATCTTAAATCTTCCCAGGCTGCTATTACTTTTTTTTGTGAACTGCATGCTGAAAGTAATACCAAAGAAAGAAGAAATATTAAAAACGGTTGCGAGTGTTTATTAAGCATTACAAAAAAAATTAGTCATGTTGTTTTTAAAATTAGAAAAGTTTTAATCAGAAAAAAAATATTATATCAGATCAGCAATATTTATTTCATCATTCCGGTTAAAATAAATTTGCTTGCGCCCCTTTTAGTATCTATCTTCAAAACATCAATTTCTTTCTGACTAAAACCGTTCTGTCTCTACCTTCTGAATTTTATTATCCATTGCTCCGCACTTGAAAACCCCCTTGCCCGGGAAACGTATTTTAATTTTCACCAGCCTACGCCATGCTTCGGCAGGCAGGCCAAAAAACAAAACACATGAAAAAAACATTTTTTCTTTGGCTGTTTATTGCAGCCGCATTCTTTGCAAACAGCCAGGGCAGCACCCTGTACAAAGTAAACGTTGTAAAACCCAAAGCCGGAATGAAATCTGCTTTTGAAGCTTTTTGGAAAATGCACCTGGACAAATACCATAAAACTTCTGACAAAAGAAATGTGTATGAAGTAACCAGTGGGCCAGAGAGCGGTTCGTTTGTAATTGTAGAGGGTCCTATTTCTTATGCTGATATGGATAAAAAAATGCCTACTGCAAAAGAACATGCTCTTGATTTAGAAAAGAATTTTTCTCCCAAACTGGAACCGGGTGGTCAAAATTTTATTGCCCAGTGGAGAGATACATTGAGCTATAAAGCTGATGCCGTAGCCGATAAGTTTCTTCTTTCTATTACTGTAGTCAAAGATGGTAAGATGGCAGAGTATCTTTCTGAACAAAGAAAATCAATTTTAATACTTGGCAAAATAGGCAGCCAATTAAGTATTACTACATTAGTAAAACAATTTGCAGGCTCCAGCCCTACAATAATGAGTATAAGAAACCTGAAAGATGGGTTTCAGGAACTGGAAGCTGATTATTTTAAAACACCGCCCACTGCCTTCAGAGATGCTTATTTAAAAGAATATGGACAGGAAGCATGGGATAAAAGAGTTAAATTATTAGTTGATGATATTGTAAGCCGGGAACAGCATTTTGAAATACGTCGTGCTGATTTGAGTTCGCCAAAATAAAATTCGTTATTAAATTTAAATCCCGGATTAATTTACTCCGGGATTTTTTTTATGTTATTGATAAAAGAACCTGCCATGCTTCTTTTATTTTGTTTTCATCCAATAACTTTTTTGCATAGCGATGAATTTCTTTTTCCATCTCATCGGGGTTAAGCGAATAATACAACACAATATTTTTCAGGTTATCATCATAAAAAGAAGGATCTACCTCGGGTAGCTCTTTTACATTTGCTAACTGACCCAAATTATTTCCGGTAAGTAATTGACTGAAACGGATAGCTTCCGGCAACGCACCTACTCCTATCCCCAATTCAGTATTTGGTTTTGGCACCTGGAATAAATTTGTTTCGTCCACCTTACAATACCAGTCGCCACCCAACCTTGCCACATGATTTATTTTTCGCTGATCTATTTTTTTATTTTCGTCCAATAGGGAATCATCAATATGCATACACAACACTTCGCAGATAACTAGGTTACCGGCACCACCTTCTGTACCTAACGGTTTTATTTCAATCACCTTACATTCCAGTTTTACCATACTTTCGTTTACCATGGGTGGTTTTACAATTGTGGCTGGTACAGGCGTAAAGCCTGACTTTACAAATTCATTTTCTCCTTTCGCATACTCACAGCTGGATAGTGACACCTGGTGAACCATATCGTACGTAACAATATTGATAACAATCTCCGGCACTTCCATTACATTTTCAAGTGTATGCTTTATTGTATTATTTCTTACTCTTCTTGCCGGAGAAAAAATAACAATCGGCGGATGGGTAGAAAATAAATTAAAAAAGCTGAATGGGCTCAGATTTACATTTCCGTTTTTATCTACTGTACTTGCAAAGCAAATAGGCCGGGGTGCTATAACATGCTGCAGGTAATATTGCCTTTCGGCAGGTATTAATTTATTAAGGTCGAAAATCATTTTATAAAATTACGGGTTCCGGCTTTTGGATTCGGGATTGTAACTTACAATTCATAACTGAGAACTAAAAAAATCCAGTAATTTCCATCCTAATTTATTTGTAATGGCCAACCAACTCCACAACGAACTGCGAAAAGAATTTCAACTTGAAAGACTAATCCTTTTTAGCGATGCAGTATTTGCCATTGCGATTACCTTATTAGTAATAGAAATAAAAATACCGGAAATACATGAAGGCCCGGTTACAGACAATGCCTTATTGCATAAGCTTGCAATACTCATCCCAAAATTTATCGGGTTCCTGATTAGTTTTCTGCTCATTGGCCAGTATTGGATTGTACACCATCGTATGTTTAGCTATGTTATTAATTTTTCGGATAAATTAATCTGGTTAAATATTTTTTTCTTACTCGCCGTAGCATTAATGCCATTCAGTACCGGTTTTTACAGTGAGTATGTAATGACCAAAACAATGACTCCCGTTATTTTTTACACTGCCAATGTAGCCGCTTTGGGTTTTGTAAATTTTTTTATGTGGCGTTATATCAGTAAGCCCGAAAAAAAATTAACGGAGAATCTTACGCAACCAATGGCTAATTTTTTTTCTGTAAGAGCATTAACCGTTCCCATTATTTTCATTGTCTTTTCTTTTGTGTATTTATATGCACCCAAAATTGCTTTTTGGATACCGCCATTAATACCGCTTATCTTACGGGTATTATTTAATCCCATGAAGAAAAAAGCATTCCCGATATCTGAAAAATAATTTGCACAATGTGTCACAATTATTAAAAAATTATTGAGCTTTTAAAATAATAAACTTTTCAATTCATGGAAGTACATGCCCACTCTCACACCCCAAGAAAAAAATGGACTCATTATTTCTGGGAATTTTTAATGTTGTTCCTTGCTGTGTTTTGTGGTTTTTTAGCAGAGTATCAGCTGGAGCATAAGATTGAAAAAGAGCGGGAAAAAAAATATATCCGGTCATTTATAGAAGACCTTAAATCCGATACATTATTTATTGCTCGCTATTTGAACAATAAAGACCAAAAAGTAAAAGACTACGATTCACTTATCCGGTATCTTAATTCCATCGATCCCGACCAATATGGAAACAGAATTTACTTTTTTGCCCGTCAATTAACCAGGGGCCTGAGTTTCATGCCTGCTGACGGAACGATAAAGCAATTGATAAGTTCTGGCGGTCTCCGGCTAATTAAAAATCAACAGGTGTCTGACAGCATCATGGCATACGATCAGGCGATTGAAAGAATATTGCTAACACAATCCAGGCAAGAGGACGAAATTGCTGTAATCAGGCTCATGATGGGAAAGCTCATGGACCCAAATATTCTTGAAACTATGGTTGACGGGGAAATAATATCTCCTCCTTCAGGTAACCCTGCACTTCGAACAAAAACCAAAGAATTCATTCTCGATTTTATTTATGCTGTTCACCAGCTAAAAGGCAGTGACAGGCTGAATGCTGTCCGCCTGCACCGGTTAAAGGAAAGGGCGGTTGGAATTATGCTTTTTTTAAAGAAGGAATATAATATTAAATAGCTTTTATGGAAGTACATGCACACTCACATACTGCTCGAAAAAAATGGACTCATTATTTCTGGGAGTTTTTAATGTTGTTTCTGGCTGTGTTCTGCGGGTTTTTGGCCGAGTATCAACTGGAACACACCATTGAACATCAGCGGGAGAAGGAATATGCAAGGTCATTATATGATGAGCTGTATGCTGACTCTATTGTATATAATAAAAAAATAGATGGAAGACTGGGAAAAGAGAAAGACTGCGATTACCTGGTCCGATATATCAGAGATAGCTCATTAAAAAATTTGCCAAAAGAATTTTACACGGCTTATACCACTGTATTTTATCTTTTTACCAGCTATACATTTGAGCCCAAAGACGGTGTGCTGAGTCAGCTTAAAAGTTCAGGCTCTCTCCGGTATTTTAAAAGCCCATACCTGCAAAAACTATTTGGCGAAATCAGTGTATATATCAATAATGTCCGTGACAGAAACGATCAGGAATATCAATATTTTGCAAGCCCTGTAAAGCCATTTATATTGAAGCACTACGACTTTAACTGGATGAATGAATTGCGGAAGATGGATGAAGCAGCCTATAATATAGACCTTATTGCCCGCTACAGGGCTGGTAATACTATGATTGAAGCTGATATACTAAATCTTCCCTCGTTTGATAAGGGCGAAGTAGTTAATATGATTTTGTTTTATAAAACCATGTTGGTATCAACCCGTACCCTTCCGATGAAAGATTACATTACAACCAATCAAAAACTTTTACAAGAATTACGTAAAGAATACCATCTGAAATAAAATATTTATGGAAGTACATGCACACACCCACACCCCAAGAAAAAAATGGACACATTATTTCTGGGAGTTTTTAATGTTGTTCCTCGCTGTGTTCTGCGGTTTTATTGCGGAGAATATCCGGGAACATAAAGTTGAACAACAAAGGGCCAGGGAGCTGGCAAAAAATCTTTATAAAGAAATATATGCTGATTCCATTGCTGTGCAGAAATGTATTGAAGTCAGGAAAATAAAGGAAGGTGAATGCTTTTATTTTATTTCTTATGTAAAGGACAGCAACTTAACAATTCTGAGTGACCGCTTTTTCCCGGCTTTTTCCTGGGCATTGATTCAAACTCAGCGAATTGTTTTTGAGCCAAACGATGGCATACTAACTCAACTCAGGAACTCGGGGGAGTTGCGCTATTTTAAAAGCCCCGAATTGCAGGCTTCACTCGGACAACTAAGTGTGATGATCGCCAATATCAGGAACCGCCATGAAAGAGAGTTTACTTTTATAGAAAACAATATCAGACCTTTCTCACTAAAATTTTATGATTTCGCATGGTACGAAGCTTTGACACAACATGGAACTCTTGAATTGTACGATGCGTTAATTCAAAAAACACAAGTATCCGTGAAAGGCAAAATTTCAAATTTGGATAAATTTGACAGAAAGGATGCAGAAAATATTACAAACTACTACCTGCTCATGCTCCGGGCCACCCGCAAGGCACAATATGGCAACTACGCTAATGTAAATCATCAATTATTAGAAATACTCCGAAAAGAATATCAACTGAAATAAAAATTTATGGAAGTACATGCACACACCCACACCCCAAGAAAAAAATGGACTCATTATTTCTGGGAGTTTTTAATGTTGTTCCTTGCTGTGTTCTGTGGTTTTTTAGCAGAGTACCAGTTGGAGCATAAGATTGAAAGAGATAAAGAAAAAGTCTATATTAAAAATCTCCTTGAAGATTTAAAAACTGATACGGCCATTTATAGTGAATACACCAGAAATAACAAAGTGCTGTTTAATTCCATCGATACGCTGATAGTACTTATAAAAAGTCCCGAAAGAATACAGCATATTGCTAAACTTGCTTTTACGGCCAGGATGATTTTGCCCAGATATAAGGCTCTTTACACAACGGACCGCACTTTCGAAGAAATGAAAAGCTCTGGCACTTTGCGTCTAATCCGGAATAAACAGGTAGCTAATAGTGTTTCGCTTTACTATTACTCGGTGATAGATTTAAAAAAGTATAACGATGCAGCTTTTACATGGGGTTCAGATTTTGGAAAAGAAATGGGAAAAGTATTTGATGCCGGATTGCTGCTGAAAATAATAAAAGAGAAAAAGGAGCAACCTGCCATTTCATCTGATTTACTAACAGAAGACAGAACAACACTAAACGAGTTGGCAACCACCGCACAATATTTGTATGGTGCATTTTTACTGGCGGAAAAAATTGGAAACGAAAGAAACATAGCGGCACAAAAACTTATTGAATTAATTAAAAAAGAGTATCACCTGAAATAAAATATTTATGGAAGTACATGCCCACACCCATACCGCCCGCAAAAAATGGACACATTATTTCTGGGAGTTTCTTATGTTGTTCCTTGCTGTGTTTTGCGGATTTTTGGCAGAGTACCAGTTGGAACATAAAATTGAAAAAGACAGGGCAAAAGAACTGGCAACTAGTTTTTATAATGAACTGAAAAGAGATTCTGCTACTATCCAAACGGTGCAAATGAACAGGCTAAAGAGAGACTCATCACTTACTTATTTGAAGAAATATTTCCGCGACAGTTCCATTACCAATTGCTCCAAGGCGTTTGCGGTTAACTTCAGTTATGCTTTTATAGTGTTCAGCCCCTATCTTTTTGAACCAAAAGATGCTATTCTTGTCCAGTTAAAAAATTCTGGCTCGTTGCGCTATTTCAAAAGCATGGAGTTGCAAAAATTAACCGGCGACCTTTCTGAATCCATTTCCAGCATAAGAACAAGAAATGAATTTGAATCCACCTTTTTTGATTTGTATTTGATGCCGTACCTGCTAAAGCATAATGACATAGAATTTTACGATACGATAAACAACCGTTACAAATTATTTTATTTTAATGCTTTGGCACAATATGAAAACAACGTGGAAATATTTCCATTCCATTTTAATAAGCCGCAAGAGTTTGATAAAACAGAATCTGTGAATATTACAGGGTCTTATCAATTGAGGTGTTGGGGAGCATCAGTAAAGCAGTATACTGACTATCAAAAGTTAAATGCTCAAATGCTTGAAGAATTACGTAAAGTGTATAAACTCAAATAAAAATTTATGGAAGTACATGCCCACACTCATACTGCCCGAAAAAAATGGACACATTATCTCTGGGAATTTTTAATGTTGTTCCTGGCTGTGTTCTGCGGATTTTTGGCGGAATATCAATTGGAGCATAAGATTGAACATAACCGGGAGAAGCAGTATATGCAGTCAATGGCAGAAGACCTTATGAATGATACAGCTGAGTATAATAACAAACTCTGGTATATTGATACCATTTTGATTCCGCTGCTGGATACATCAATGGAGCTAATATATCATGGGGATATTGCGTCTCCGGCTGTAGTCAGGGAGATGTATAAAGTTGTTCCCCGCTGCTCGCAATTTGTTGATTTAAATATTGAAGACCGGACAATGAGCCAGTTAAAAAACTCAGGCAACCTGCGTCTTATAAGAAACAAGGCAGTTACCGATAGCCTTGCTGCATATTGGAAAGTTTTGAATTCATTGAGTAATACAATACTCCCGGGATATGAAAAAGTAAGAACTGAGGCAAAAAACATTTTTTTCGGCCTTTTCAATTTTAGTTACTATGAAAGTTTTAATCCTCATTGGCCTTTGATTAGTGATCACCCTCCTTTGCTTCTTTCATCAGATAAGCAGCAATTCATAAAACTGGCCAATTATATTTCTAATCTGCGTTCGCAAATTGGAGGGCCGATTAAAGGGGCAATAATAGATGCCAGAGAAAAAGCAGACAGTTTAATTAAGCTGATAAAAAAAGAATACCATCTCAAATAAAATATTTATGGAAGTACATGCCCACACCCATACCGCCCGAAAAAAATGGACTCATTATTTCTGGGAGTTTATAATGTTGTTCCTCGCTGTGTTCTGTGGTTTTTTAGCCGAGAACCAGCGGGAGCATATGGTAGAGCATCAACGGGAAAAGAAATATATGCAATCACTTGCCAGCGATCTTGCTGCAGACACATTACGGCTTAATAATATTTTGGTACAAAGATTATCAAGAACAAAAATTCTCGACTCATTTGTTGTTTTAATGAATAAGCCTGACGCAGCCAGCAATAGCCGTTATCTCTATTATTATAATTCCCTTGCTACCCGTGGATGGTCATTCCGGTTTACCCCGGTTGATGGAACTATGCAACAATTAAAAAATGGGGGTAACCTCCGGCTTATACAAAAATCAGTTGTTAGTGACAGCATTATTGCTTACGATGTTGCCAGTCGTGCATTAGTCTGGGGAGTCCAGGATGAAGAAGAAATAATGGATACTTATAGAAATATTGCTGAAGGAATATTTGATGGCCGTGTGCTGATGGCCATGCGGGATGAGGATAACAATCTATTTATGCCGGACTATGATCCACCACTGAGAATTACTGAGGATGCAGTTTTCAGATTAAACTATCGTATTCACATGCTTGTTGCATTCAATAAAACGTTACGGCGTGATGGAAGGTTGTTACTGCAAAAGGCGACAAGTCTGTTAGCTCTTTTAAAAAAAGAATATCACCTGGAATGAGGAAAGCTATCGGCTAATGGCTATTAGCTAATAGCTATAAACTTCTATATTTGACTACCAATCCCATTTAACTGATGCCACTCTTCCAGCAGTCTGTTGTAAAAAAATACTTGAATGATCTTAATAAAGAAACGCTGCAACAACGCTGGGCTGCTTTCACTGCGCATTTTCACAACGCCGCTATTCAGCAAAATATACTGAACGCTAAAGAAGAAGAATACCAGGAAGGTTTTGTACGGGATCTTTTTGTAACCGTACTTGGCTACACACTAAACCCGCAACCCGATTATAATTTTGT
>JANLSA010000488.1:0-17088 GCA_031362085.1 Bacteroidota bacterium
TACCACCGAAAATTACAACGGGCAAATGACAAATCAGGTTGGCATCCACGGTTTTTGGGAATCGAGAATTCCCGAATTGTTTGCAGAAGATTATGATTACCTGATTGGCAAAGCTGAATTTGTTTCGAAATCTTCAGAAAAAATTTGGAATACAATTTTAGAAAGTCATCATGCGTTGGATAGTGTTTTTGGTTTCGAAAAAAAATTGAGCGAAGAATTTTCATTATTGAATGGTTATTTTTTTCAAATAAAATCCTTTTGGATCTACTTGAGGAGGTGAAACACTATTTACTACGATGCCTTCTGCCGGAATTACTAATTTACTGGTTTTATCGTTTGCAGTTAAGTCAAATGGCAAAGGCATAAAAAAATTAGAAATCATTATCTGATATTTTTGAAACCCAATTTCCTTTACATTCAACTCTATTACATTGGTAGTTCTTAAATAAAAATCGAAAAAAGGTTTAAGGTCTTTACCAGAAGCATTCGTAAATAATTTTTCAACATCATCGGTAGTTACAAAATTATCGTAGGTATACTTAGGATTCGTTGCCAATTTTTTCAACGTTGGGAAAAAAATATCATCTCCAATAAAATATCGCAGACTATGCATAAAAAAAGATCCTTTTCCATAAATATCCCCACCGGAATAAACTTCTTCCTCAGTTATTTCATTACCTAATACCATCGCTTTTATATTTCTCACACCTCTTCTATGACCAGCTATGATTTCGCTATAAGCTGCTTCTCCCCCTAATTCAAACATAGCCAACGCTTCGGCGTAAGTGGTAATTCCTTCCTGTATCCACATATGCGCCCAATCTTTATTGGTAACCTTATTAGCCCACCATTCATGTGCATATTCATGAAATAAATTCGCTGAATAATCCTGGCCACCCACTTTTTTATATATAAACTTGTTATCAAAAGTAATCATCGTTTGATGCTCCATTCCAGAATTAGGGACTTCTGCTATTCCGATTTTTTCCTTAGCCCAGGGATATTCGCCAAAATATTTTTCCAATATTCTTGTATCTCTGATCTTCGTTTCTATTAATTTTTTTGCATGCATTGTATCTATCTCTAATACATAATACTCGATGGGTACTTTTGTACCTTCAATAGTCGTGTAAACATCTTTTGCCACTTTGTATTTACCTATATTAAAAACAATACAGTAATTGCTAATGGTATAATTTGTTTTCCAATAATAAGTAGATTTATTTTTTTTAGTGGTTACATTTATTAATAAACCAGGCCCCGCCACCACTAAATTTGAAGGAACCGTTATCTTCATATCTACCCCTTCGTTGGGTTCATCACTTGGATGGTCTTTACATGGAAAATACATTTCACCGCCCTCCCCCTGAATATTGATGGCTACCCAATCATTCCCATTGGTATCCTTAGTCCAGGTAAATCCACCGTCCCATGGCGGCTTTATAGCAACTGGCGGAATTCCGTTGTATTCAATATTTACTTTATGATTTCCAATTTCAAAACCTGTAGAAGAAGTTATAAATATTTTATCATCGTGTTGATCAAAGCCAACTATTTTTTTATTTACCGTGATTTTAGTTACTGTATATAAATGAACCAGGTTAAGTAAAATGGTATCTGTTTTTTTTGACAAGTTCAAACTTACTTCAACCGATCCACTGATGGATTGCCTGATAATAGCTACATCTAAAGCAATCGTATAATGTCTTATATCAATAATGGCTTGAAGGGGATTCAACTTCCCTCCGGAAGTGAGATAGCTCAGATCTCTACTGGTAATTTTATTATCATTTTGGCTCTGCGCAACAAGGCATTGAAGGAACAAAATGAAAACTAAGCCTGGTTTAAACGAGTTGAATGTGGGGGTTAACCTGCTATTTACTAATTTCATATCATTTGGGTCTTATATTATTTGTAAACTACAATATTAATCTGTACCGGAACTTTTGCCAATTAATTTTGCAGTTGTTTACAGAATCATCAATAAAACAGCACTCCATGCTACCCTCTACAGCAAAACATGAGAACTATATAACATTCTTCTCCAATTGTATAAGAATCATCTGTACTTAGCGACTCATCTTTACTGAATCTATATTTAATTTTTAGTAAACCAGAAAAAATAAATTAATGAAAAAAATAATTATTCCTTTTCTCCTATGTGTCAGTTTTTCAATTACAGAAACAAATGCACAATCAAAAGGAAGTTCTTATAAAACGGCTCTTGGAGTTAAGTTTTATCCCGGTGCAGGTATTACCATTAAACACTTTATTAAACCCAATGCTGCTTTAGAAGGAATCGGTTATTTCTGGAGAGATGGCATGCGTATTACCGGTCTGTATGAATTTCACGGTGACATTAATGGCGCAGCCGGATTAAAATGGTATGCAGGCTTAGGCGCCCATATCAGTGTTTGGAATAATACATGGAAAAGAAGATACCCCGAACGTACCGGTGGTTCTTCTGTTGGAGTGGATGGTGTGTTAGGATTAGATTATAAATTTAAGGGTGCCCCTATCAATATGAGTATTGACTGGCAACCATCCGTTGACTTTGGTGATTATTATGCCTTTAATGGCAATTGGGGCGGGTTTTCCATCCGGTATACATTTAATTAAAATTACTGTAAAGAATTTTTTAATACATATTCATAAAGCCCTTGAAAAATGAAATGATTTTTTAAGGGTTTTCTATTGAACATGTATTTTGAGTTTGTATAAGAAGTATTGTTGATATTAATTTACACAAAAATGAAAAACGAAACAGATCTCCCAAAAGCAGGTTTTTTTGAACGGCTTGCACAACTTGTTTCCAAATTCACCGGAAGCACCCCGGCTGTTATTATCGCAATACTTTTTGTTACAGTTTGGGGGTTTACGGGCCCGTTGTTCCATTATTCTGATCTTTGGAAAACAATACTCAGCACGGTTACAACAATCATAACATTCCTGATGGTATTTGTAATACAAAAAGCGCAGAATAAGGATTCATTGGCCATACAGCTCAAGCTCGATGAACTGATTGCAGCCAACGAATTTGCCAGTAACCGGCTTGTAAATGTTGAAGAAATTACAGAAGAAGAAATGAAGGTGATCAAAAAATATTATTTACATCTGAGCAAACTCACAAAAAATGAGGAAAATCCGTTGCAATCTCATTCGATTGCCGAAACAAATAATTTAACTGAACCCGTGAAAGAAAAATAAAATAATAAAATTCTTTCAGTTTAATAGAACTGCAGTAAACAACATTCAGTTTGTTTCTGGCAAAATCCTGATTAACTCAGCAACTATACTAAATTATTTTTTACCGTTGTTACTCCCCACTAATCAATTCGCTCTTCATAACATTTCGCCTTTCTGTCTAACAAAGGATAACCCCACCGGTTTTAACCAAAAAAAATATATCCCATTTGTTGTTTTTTTAAAAAAAAATTCATCTTTTGTCAAGAAGACACAAGAATATCTGATGATTCTAATGAAACGGTTCGTTTCAATCTCAGCATCCTTTTGATTGTAGTTCATAAACTGATTCAAATAAATTCACTGTGTTATTTTAAAATAGATTAATAAATTTGTTCACCGGATAAAATTGAAAGCTAATCAGTGAATCAAATATTTGGAGAAACGAACTGAGGCAGAAAAAGGAAATAAAAAAATAGTACTTTCATAACCCAAAAACTAAACATTTAAAATGCAAACAACCAAAACTATTATTACTGTTGAAGCAACTATAAACGCCTCATTGGAAAAGGTCTGGAAATATTGGACATCACCTGAATATATTATGCAATGGAACCATGCTTCAGATGACTGGCATTGCCCGAATGCTGAAAATGATTTACGCAAAGGCGGAAAATTTTCTTATACAATGGCAGCGAAAGACGGTAGTTTTAGATTCGACTTTTGGGGCATCTATGATGATGTGTTAGAAAATGAATTATTAATGAGTACGCTTGGTGACGGAAGAAAACTGAATATAACATTTGCAAGCATTGGTACTGTTACAACTATAGTAGAAAGCTTTGAAGCAGAAGATGAAAATTCCATTGAGTTGCAACAAACCGGATGGCAGGCTATCTTGAATAACTTTAAAAAACACACTGAAAATAATTAATCTTTTAAAACACATTTTTATGGCAAGAGTAAGTACCTATTTAAATTTTGCAAACAAAACAGAAGAGGCATTTAATTTTTATAAAACTGTTTTCGATACTGAATTTACAGCACCCGGCATACGACGAATGGGTGATATGCCGGCGATGGAAGGTATGCCGGTTTTAAGTGACGCAATAAAAAACGGGGTATTACATGTGGAGCTGCCAATAACCGGCGGCTATATATTAATGGGTACCGACGCACCGGAAGAAATGGGATTTACAGTAATCGCTGGTAACAATATGCATATTAATCTGGAACCAGATACAAAAGAAGAAACCAAACGCTTATTTGATGCACTGTCTGCAGGCGGTACTATATCAATGGCATTGCAGGATATGTTTTGGGGTGCTTATTTTGGAAGTTTTACTGATAAATATGGGATTAACTGGATGGTGAACTGTTACAATAAATAATTTTTTCTTTTAAACAAATTGCAAATGAACAACAATATTCATCCTTGTTTGTGGTACGATGGCAATGCCAAAGCCGCAGCAGAATTTTACTGCACATTATTTCCTGATTCAAAAATTACCATTGATTCACCTATGGTTGTAAACTTTGAATTGAATGGTCAAAAATTTATGGGACTTAACGGCGGGCCGATGTTTAAACCAAATCCCTCTATTTCTTTTTTTGCAATAAGCGATTCGGACGATGAAATAAATACCTTGTACAAACAATTGTCGGATGGTGGTATCGTAATGATGCCATTAAACAAATATGACTGGAGTGAGCTTTATGCATTTGTGCAGGATCAATTCGGGCTAAGCTGGCAAATTATGAAAACGGCATACAGCAATGTAAATCAAAAAATAACTCCCTGCTTTTTATTTGTGGGTAACAATTTCGGCAATGCAGAAGCTGCAATAAAATATTATACACAGCTATTTCCTCAGTCTTCCATCAGCGGCATTAAATTGTACGAAGAAAATGAAGGCCCCGCTGCTGGTAAAGTGAAGCACTCACAGTTTATTTTAGATGGCAAAGTGTTTATGGCAATGGATGGTTTTGGCGAACACAATTTTGCTTTTACTGAAGGCATTTCATTTGTGGTAGAGTGTAAAGACCAAAAAGAAATAGATTATTACTGGAACACTCTTACTACCAATGGCGGGCAAGAAAGTATGTGCGGCTGGCTAAAAGATAAGTTTGGTATATCGTGGCAGATTATCCCGCATAATATTGGTAAACTGATGAGTGATCCTGAAAAAGCGGGCAAAGTAATGCAGGTACTTATGCAAATGAAAAAACTGGATATGGCTGTATTGGAAAAAGCTGCAGGCTGATTTAATTAAACATTCATATCGGGGTTAATCAAATCTGCAGTTAATGAATCCTGTTTATGTGGTTTTGGTGCTTTCATGTTTTCTGTTTGCACATGTTTTATCTGTTTTGATGTTTCAAGACAATTATCTACCATCTCCTTTGCAGTGCGTTGAATATACTCGCTGCGTTTAAACTGCATTACATTTTTATCCATATCCTCAGCAGTCCATCCCCGGCTCCATCCTAAAAAACTAAATGGTGGAAATGTAAAACCAAGATCCGTAAAAAAAACCATCATCTGCCCGGCTACTTGCTGTATATTATCTTGCCCGCCGGTAATAATAAATGAAGCAACTTTATTTTTCACCAGCACTTTATCTTTTAAGGTAATCTGGTTTTGAACACAGTTCAACCGTTCTGCCATCTTAAAATATAATGATGATGGATTGCCCCAGCGTATCGGTGTAGCTACCAATAAAACATCTGCCCATAAAATCATATCCCTATATACCTGTGTCATTCCATCATCGGGTTTCATTTCAGTTATACTACAAGGCCAGGTACATGCATTCATGTGCTGGCTGTAATATCCTTCGCATGCACGAAAACCCAGGTCACGAAGCTTCAGCATTTTTGTTTCAGCTCCATGATGTTCTTTTGCATAGTCCAATGCCATTTCCAATGCAGCTTCCGAGGTACTGTAACGTGGCAAATCATCATTCATATTGGTGGTGGAAATGCCGAGAATATTTTTTGATGTTGGTGTAGTTTGATATTTTAGTTTTACCAGATCTTCTATAATTTTTAAATCATGTAATTCACGATGTGCTTTTTTAACCGGTTGATCGCTGATTAAAATTGTATCGCCATCAATCTTTACTTCATATACAGCTTGCTGATCTTTGAACCCCGGAGGTGCCGAACCGGTTTTAATATTATACTCCCAACCATGCCAGGGGCAGGTAACATAAAGTCCATCGTATTTTTTTTCTACTAATCCCAAACCGAGCGGACCTGCTTTATGTAAACAGGAATTTGCTATTGCAGAAATTTCATTATTAAAATTAAACAAGGCTACTTTATGTAAACCACATTGTACAATTTTCTGACTCTTGTCTGGTAATTCTGAAACTAAACATGCTTTGATAAAATTCATAACGATAAGTTTACGTACACAGTAAGTTGAGAAAAAAAGAAGTAATAAAAATAAATTATAAAACCACTTACAATATCGCAATTTCTGTCAGTGCTTTCACTAACTGATCCAATTCTTTTGGCGTGGTATAAATATTGGGTGTAATACGGCAACCGTGTACATTGGCATAATCAATAGCCACCGTATAAATTTTATACTGCTTTAAAAGCTTATCTGCTAAATCAGCCGGCTTCATATCTTTTATACCCACGTTTGCAATCCCGCATGATCTTGCTGAATCTGCAGGTGTATTTACAATTACATTTGGAATGTTTCTTACTTTACCGGTCCAGTATAGTTGTAAATACCGCAACCTTGCTTCTTTACGCTCCACTCCTACCTTTAAATAAAAATCGATTGCATCTGCAATTGTCAAATCGGTTGCACAAGGGTGTGTACCTGTATGATTCAACCGGTAAATATCATCATCCTTTCTATCTGCATTCGATGCAAGCAACGGCCAGATGTCCGGAACATTTCCTTTTTTTACATATAAAAAACCGGCACCCAACGGTACACTTAACCATTTATGCATACTGGTTCCGTAGTAATCGCAGTTGAGATCCGGAATAGAAAATTTAAAATGTGCAAATGCATGTGCGCCGTCCACTAATACTTTCACGCCTTTGCTATGCGCCATATCGCAAATCTTTTTTATTGGTAATATCTGCCCGGTGATATTGATGATATGACAAACCATCAGCAATTTTGTTTTAGGCGTTATAGCATTGGCATAGAGATTTACAATCTCCTCATCGGATGCAGGATGATTGGGAATAGAAATTATTTTATTAACAACACCATGTCTTTTTGCAATCAACTTAAACATATCGAGCATAGCGCCGTAATCCTGTTCGGCCATTACCGCTTCATCACCCGGTTGCCAGTGTGTGCCACCAATTACCATATCTAATCCTTCACTCGTATTTCTTGTAATAATCAATTCTTCTTCTGTACAGCCGGCCAGTTTAGTCAATTTTGCTGCCATTATTTTTTTATCATCAAAGCGTTTGGTACGCATGTAGTAGGAAGCCTCATAATTTATTTCACGTATATGACTGATATAATTTTCCAGTGTTTCCTGCGGAAGAAAACAATAGTAACCATTTTCAAGATTGATATAATCCGGTTTTATCCGGAATCCTTTACGGATGCCTTCCCAAAAAATTTCATCATCAGCAAGTTGCCCCGGCAGAGCAACTTCATATTTTTTTACCCATTCATCTAAATGGTTGCCCGCAGTGATACCAATACCCATAATTGAAATATTTTTAATAAAAGTTCTTTTGTCCATAACACAAGTTAAACTTTCGTTTATGCTTCAACAAAATTTAAATCTTTACCAAAGGTTTCTTTGGTATATAATGCAGAAATAAACCCGGCAATAATTACAATCAGCCCGGTAACCCATGCAGCGGTGATATAATCGCTTACAAATATTTTGTTTCTCAAAAACTGAAATAATAAAATCATCAATGGTAAAAAACCCCGGACTAAATTCGGAACAGAGATAGCAGCGGTTGCCCGCAGATTAGTACCAAATTGTTCTGCACTCATTGTAATGTATAAAACAGAAAGCCCGGAACCAAAACCAAGCCCCATACAAAGCAGGTACATATTGGATGCACTGCCACCCCCTTTTAGTGTAAAAAACAAAAAAATAAATGTTGAAAGTATTCCATAGTATAGTAATAATGTTTTTTTCCGGCTTTTAATAAAGTTGCTTATAAACCCGGCTGCCAAATCTCCAAAAGCCAAAGCGACATACTGAAGCATTAATGCTTTTGGCTGATCAAAGTTTTTTATTCCGAACCGGGTTGCAAATTCATCGGAGAAACTTATTAAAATTCCAATTACATACCAAACCGGCAATCCAATTACAATTGACCGCAGGTAGCGGAAAAAACGTTCACGGTTTGTAATTAACATTAAAAAATTTCCTAATTGAACCGTTGATGTTTTTACTTTATCATACATGCCGCTTTCCAAAACCCGTACACGTAAAAATAATAAAGCCAAGCCCATGGCCCCGCCAATGAAATAACAAAGCCGCCAGTCCTGACCGCTCAGGTTATAAACAAAATAAGCAGTGATGGTTCCCATTACCCCGCTTGTTGCAATTATCGTGGCAGCAATACCTCTTTTTTCCTTTGGCAGTAATTCGCTGGTGAGTGTAATGCTTGCACCTAATTCGCCGGCTAATCCCAATCCGGCAATAAAGCGTAGCCATGTGTATTGGTTTACATCGGTAACGAAACCATTTGCAATTGTGGCAAGGGAGTACAATAAGATAGAACCAAATAATACATTTTTTCTTCCTTTCTTATCGCCGAGCATACCCCAGAGAATTCCGCCAATTGTCAATCCGATCATTTGCCAGCTGATGATATTTTCGCCTATTGTTTTCATAGCATCCTCTGCCACCCCCAAATCCCGGAAACTTGATTTACGAACGATACTGAACAGTAAAAGATCATAGATGTCAACAAAAAATCCAAGCGAACCAACCAGAACCGGTAAAGAAAAAATACCAAATTGTTTTTGCGTCATTTTAAATATTTATTAACCAGGAAAATAATAAAACAGATTAACCAAATTATTTCATCAATAAATATCCACATTATTTAATGAATGCTGAATAACTTTTTCAAATCAATACTCATTCAGTTATAACAACCGTTGGTAATTTAAAAATAATATTTCTCATGCAATTAGCCGGGTTACTTTTACTCATTGTGGGTATTAAGTTTTGATAGCCTGTTTTTTTTGTGTTTTGACAACTCAGAAGACAAGCTGAACATTAACCGCTCATTTAAAATTTAAAAAATGGTACAAAAGACTTATTACAAAACAAAAGATTATTGTAAAGTAAAATTTTCTTTTAATGTTGAGAATGCTGAAACAATTGAAATCCTGGGATTGAACAGTAACTGGAAGAAATCAATCATTATGAGTAAAAAGAAAGATGGCAGTTTCAGTGCAGATGTGAATTTACCAAAAGATTCAAAACACGAATTTAAATACCGCGTAAATAAGCAAGAGTGGTTGAACGAGCCGGAAGCTGATACAGTAGCCCCAAATGAATTTGGTGGCAGCAACAGTGTGATTGTTATTTAATTTTAATCTCAAATATTTTATACAGTTTGCAAAGACAGGGGATTCCTTGTCTTTGTAAACCTTATTTTGTTATTGAAGCCGTGAAAAGATAATTGTATCCGAAAATTTTTCGCGGAAACAAAATTCTTCTTTCAGATACCCTTCCTGGATAAAGCCTGTGGCCAGTAATACAGCTTCAGAAGGTTTATTGTCTGCATGTATTCTTGCCTCAATGCTATGCAGCTTCAACGTTTTAAATCCGTACTCTATAATTTCTTGTATTGCCTCCTTCATTATGCCCATACGCCAATATTGCGGATGGAGCATATAACCTAATTCTGCCCGGTAATTGCCGGGTTGAATTTTCCAGAAGCAAATCGTTCCAATAATTTTTTCCGGGTTTTCTTTTAAGGTTATACCCCAAAATATTGATTCGTTCTTTTCAATATTCTCATCAATGGTTTTCAAAAAATCTTTTACTTCATCTATTGTTTTAACAGGTTCTCTTCCAATAAATTTTAAAACAGTTTCGTCAGAACGAAAAAAAAACAATTCGTCCAAATCAGAATCCATAACTTTTCGGAATAAAAGCCTTACTGATTCTAATTTTGGGAATGGCTTAAAATTGAGTTGTAGCATATTAAATATTATTCGTGGAAAGTAAATCTAACATATTACTTGTTTCAATAAAATCTGATAAAATAAAAATAGCCGGCAGGGAGCTGAAACATTTCCTATTTTCAAGCTGGCCAAAGTATTTTCTTTTCCTGCGTGTATTACAATTTGAATTTGGGGAATATCGATAACAGTTGCAGGGCGAAAAATCATTTATCGAATTTAATATTATTAACTAATTCTGTCCTTCTTAACAGGCAACAAAAATGATTTACTTCTGACAGTTTCAAAAATTATATTAAAGATTTAAAATTGCTTTAACCTTCCTGATTAACTGTACAAGGTTTAAATATTTAATTTTTAAAAAATCGTAATGTCTCACTAATAAAAAGGTAATTGCGGGTTCTTTTAATTCGATTGCACGGTTGAAACAATCCAGTGCTTTTTCCCTCGCCCCTGCTTTTGCATAATCAACACCCATCCATAAATTAGAAATATACTCACCGCTTACTTTTAATTTATTATACTTCTCTTCTGTTTCTAAAAACATTCTTGTTATTTCTCCGCTTCGGTAAAATTCAACCAAACCCTGGTTGCCACTTCGTATTGCCATTTTAATTGCTTCTTCTTTATTTCCAAAATACCAATAAAGACGGGACAGATCAGCGTAGCTTTCTTTCTGAAGCAATACATCGTGAGCAAATTTATCGATAAGACTGCGCTGTAATAAAATCACTTCATTTTGATTCCCGCTGTGAGCTAATGAACGAACTCTGTTTTGAATTAAATAAATCCATAATTGATTTAATTCACTTCCATGTGCGTATATTTTTGCAGCTTCTTCCAGTTCACCTTTTGCTTCCAGTATCAATGCCAACCACAGATAGACATTCGACTGATTTGCATTCAGGTTTATTGATCTGCGATAGGTTGCTTCTGCTTTTTCCCATTCAAAAGATTGATGATACCAATAACCCAGAGACGCATGTATTTCTCCCGAATCAGGATCTAGTTTCAACGCTTTATCAATATGCCCTTTTGCAACCGCAAGCATTTTTCCCGGATCATCATATCCCCGGTATGACGCCAATAAAAAAGTATCTGCCAGCCCTGAGTATGCATTTGCAAATGTTTTATCGATATCAACTGCCTGCTGAAAAAGTTCCCTCGCCATCAACACATCCGTCTTATTTCTTTTTTCAATTAAAAATCTTCCACGCAGATAAAGATCGTAAGCATGAAGATCGGTGGTTGGCGTTTGATCAAGTTGTTGATTTTCTTTATTTGAAATTTTTGCTTTCAGAATTGTTGCAATTGCAGCTGCCACTTCCCGCTGAATAGTAAAAAGATCTTTTACCGGACGGTCATAGGATTCTGCCCATAAATGTTCATCTGTCGAAGCATTGATCAACTGTGCCGTAATACGTACCTGATCGCCTAATCTTCTTACACTACCTTCCAGTATTGCAGCCACACCCAGTTCCTTGCCGATAACTTTCATAGGCATCGGATTTTTTTTATACTGCATTACCGATGTACGAGACACTACTTTCAATGCTTTTATTTTAGAAAGCTGCGTAATGATATCTTCTGTCAATCCATCGCTGAAATATTCCTGTTCCTGATCACTGCTCATATTTTCAAATGGCAAAACAGCAATACTATTTGCCGGAATATTTTTTTGTGCACTGTGTTTTGTAAGGGGAGAAATATAAACAGGCTCACTGTTTTTTGTAAGTACTTCATAAATACTTACCGGGATTTTTACATTCTTCAGGTTTTCTTCTTTTACAAAACCCGCCTCGAGTCCTTTTTTATTTTCAATATTTCTGAAAACCATTTCAGAAATATAAATACCACCTGCCGGAGCAAGAGCCTGAATGCGGGAGGCAATATTCACCACATCACCAAATACATTTCCTTTTTGTTTCAGTACATCGCCCATATGTATTCCTATCCGAACCGGTACATGTGGCTCTTCCTGTAAATCATCCTGTAGTAATTTGGCAAACTCAACTGCATCGGTGGCACTATGAAAAAGCAGTAATGATCCATCCCCGTAATATTGAATAATTTCACCATTCAATTCTCCAGCTATAAGCTCCAAAATTTCCCGAAACCTGTTGATTTTTTCAACAGCAACAAATTCATCCTCCTGCATCATAGATGTATAACCTACAATATCAGCAAAAAGGATAGCCGCCAGTTGATGTGAATTATCTGTCATGGATTCGTAATCTGTCAGTGGCGAAATTAAGTGAAAATGTTGTTGCTTATTGCCCGATAAATTTAAAGGGCAAAAGAATTGTGCACAGGTTTTTATTTTACAAATTCGCCGTTTATCATAACCTGCTGAATTAAATTATTTCCAAAAGAATAAGGGAGATAAGCAAGTGAAGAAATTGGTTTTGTAAAAATCAGGTTCGCTTTTTTTCCAACAGTTATACTCCCTACGTCATTTTGAAATTCCATAGCAAAGGCCCCGTTGATGGTGGCAGCATTGATTGCTTCTTCAGGTAGCATTTTCATTTGTATGCAACTCATACTTACTACCACATTCATATTTCCGGATGGTGATGAACCGGGATTATAATCACTCGCCAAAGCAATTGCACAGCCGGCATCAATTAATTTTCTTGCCGGTTGAAAAGGCATTCGTAAAAAATAGGCAGCCGTTGGAAGTAACGTTCCAATGGTTTTTGATTTGGCAAGTTCTTTTATTATATCGTCATTCATTGTCTCCAAATGATCGACAGAAATTGCACCGAGCTTCACTCCTATTTCCACTCCCCCAGATAAATTAAGTTGGTTTGCATGAATTTTCGGTTTCAATCCATAACTCATACCCGCTTTGCATATCATTTCTGTTTCTTCCGGGGAAAAAAATCCTGTTTCGCAAAACACATCTATATAATCAGCTAATTTTTCTTTTGCAATCACAGGCAGCATCTCATTAATAATTAAATTAATATAGCCCTCATGATTTTCTTTAAACTCGAAAGGAAACGTATGTGCACCAAGAAATGTTGATTTAATCAACAGGTTCGATTTCTCTTTGAGTTTTTTTATTACACGAAGCATTTTCAATTCACCTGCAACCGATAAACCATAACCGCTTTTAATTTCAATTGCGCCGGTACCTGATTTACTTACTTCATCTAATCTTTTCCAGGCAAGATTAAAAAGTTCATTTTCACTCATTGCATTGAGTTTTGCAGCAGATTTTATAATACCCCCGCCTCTTGCTGCAATCTCTGCATAGCTTAATCCTTTTATTTTATCAACAAACTCTTCTTCGCGGCTGGCAGCAAATACAAGATGTGTGTGACTGTCGCACCAGGCAGGAAGTACAAATTGGTCTGCTACATCAATTGTCTTATCAAATTGGGAATTGGGAATTGGAAATTTGTCCATTGTTCCATACTCCGCAATTATTCCATCTTCAAGAATTAAATACGCATTTTCTACTGATGGAAGCAAGGCTAATTCTTTTCCGCGAAGCAGTTTATTTTCTGTTCTTACGTTTACAAGCGACTTAATATTTTTGATAAGCGTGGATGCCATTCAGCAAATCTAAACTGATTAAAATAAATTTATCTTTTTTATCTGTTATGCTTTTTTCTTTAGCTCTGAAATTCGGGTTAATGTTAAAAAAGGTTAATCTTGAAAAAAAGATTTGTTTTTTATACGAATTCGGTCGTACATTCGGGTCATAAATTTTTTTTATGTCTGTAACCAAGTATATTAAACCCACAGAAAGCGAATTGGAAATATTGCAGGTACTCTGGAAAAAAACAACGGCAACGGTTCGTGATGTACATGAAGAATTGGCAAAGCATAAAGATGTTGGCTATACCACTACCCTTAAGCTCATGCAGATTATGCATGAAAAAGGAATTGTAAAAAGAGATGCAAGTTTGAGAACACATGTTTATCAAAGTGCGGTGAACAGAGAAAACACACAAAAACGTTTGCTGAATAAAATGATTGATAATTTATTTGGTGGCTCTACTACACAATTAGTACTGCAGGCTTTGGGAGAAAATAAAGCTACACCTGAGGAGATTGAAAAAATTCAGCTACTGCTTAATAACCTGAAAAGAAACTAACAGATGCCTTTTATCAGTCAATCTGATTTTTTAAATGCGTTGGGCTGGGCTGTCATCAACAGCATCTGGCAAATGGCTTTGATTTGGTTATTCTATAAATTTTTTGTGTCCCTTTTTAAACCCGGCAGCGATTTAAAAGCAAAGTCAGCATTTATCGTACTTGTTGCCGGAAGTGTTTGGACCGGAATCAGTTTTATTACTGCATTTCGTTCACCCACTACTTCATCTACCTTATTCACAATTAATGGCACCAGCTATTCCTTTAACGATACTATTTCAACTTTTCTTCCGTATGCTTCTATCATTTATTTATCACTTCTTACAATACCCGTGATTCGGTTTATTATAAATATCAGAGAAGTGATCTTGATAAGAAATAAAAAACTTAAAAAAATTGAAATACAATGGCGGTTGTTTGTAAAAAAAATGGTTTCGTTACTTGAAATTAAAAAACCTGTTCAGGTTTGGATTTCTGAAAATATTTCTTCTCCCATCACGATAGGCTTTTTGAAACCCGTGATCTTAATCCCGCTGGCTGCAATAAATAATTTAACTGAGCATCAAATGGAAGCAGTATTGCTCCATGAATTAATCCATATAAAACGTAATGACTATTTGCTGAATTTTTTTACAATTTTTATAAAAACATTTTTTTATTATAACCCGTTTACCCGAAACCTTGTTTCTATAATAGAAGATGAACGTGAAAGAAATTGTGACGAATGGGTGTTGCAATATCAGTATGACGCTTACTCCTACTCTTCTGCCTTGCTTGCACTTGAACAAATGAAATTAGCAACTGTTCAATTAGCTCTGGCTGCATCTGGCAAAAAAGAATTACTGTTAAACCGGATAAAAAAAATAATGGGCGTCCCATCCGAAAATGTGTATTCATTCAAAAAGAATTTTGCCTGGCTGACGGGGATTGCCTGCTCAACATTATTATTTCTGCTTCTTTTTTCAAACTCGGTTAATAATGAACCATTAACTGAATCATTGACCGTTTCACCATTTAATTATTTACAAAACGAAAATTCCGACTTAAATCCTGAAGTAATTAAAAAAGAAACTACTGTGCCATTTCCTTTTGTTGTCAGTGAAAAAAACATTCAACCACAAAAAGAACAACCTAGTGGTATATCATCAGAGTTTGACCCAAAACATAAAATCAATTCCGATATAATACCTGTAAATTTCTTAACACCTGGGGCTGATGATAAATTAGATGCAGAAAAAGAAAAGCAGGTAAATGAAGCAGTTGAAGCCTCTAAAAAAATAATTCAGGAAATAAAATGGAAAGAAGTAAATAAAGCCATTGCAGATGCAATGACTGAATTTGAAAAAAAGGATTTAAAGAAGCTCTATGATCAGCAGATTGCTTCAATTGATTTTAAAAAGTTGGAAGCTAAACTCCGCACCTCCTACGATCAACTTAACTGGGATAATATTAATGCACGAACAAATAATGCACTGGCAGAAATAAAGATTGACAGTTTGAAATATGTTTACACTACTGCACTAAACAATATTTTGAGTGCTAAAAAACAATTGACTGCTGAAGGATTAATAGGCATTCCGGATTCTGAAATAACAATATCAGAATTAGATGCATCAAAAAAGAACGTTGATAAATCGTTGAATAAACTAAGGGCTTTGAAGGAAAAGAAAATTATCCGCTTATAACTTCTACAAACATCTCGGACATTTCTCACTGTATTTATTGCCAATTAAGAACCCAATCATCAGTTCATGTGTACCGCGGCTGTAAGTATTGATTGGTGTTTTTGTAAAATCATAAGAGTAGCCGATATTAAAAGTATTACCAACATTCAAACCCAACATGGCTGCATAACCATCAAACTGGCGATAGCTACCCCCTACCCAAAATAAATCGCGGTATTGCATCTTCAAATTTATTTCACCTTGATAATTATCTTTAAAAACGCCATTAATGTATTTAATCATTATCGACGGAATTGCATTCACATCCTCGCCCAGCAAAAAACGATAGCCTGCTGTAAGAAATACATGCGGTATCAATCTTCCTTTGGTTTCAAATGTAGCTTCATCAACAAAAGAAAGTTTCTGTGGTATAACCTGCTGTGCAGATAAACCAATAAAATAATTTGAAGAGTATAGCCATAACCCCGCTCCCATATCCGGTTTTAATTTATTAAACTGATTGCGGATATTGCCAACAACCGGGTCGGATGCACCACCACCAAAATCTGCTTTGTCTGCATTAAAAGTATGAACACTTACCCCAGCTGAAAATCCGGCAGAGAGATTTGTTTTGGGTCCCAATCCTAAATGATATGCATAGGTGGCATTGGCTGTAAAGTGACTGAGATTACCGGTTTGATCATTAATAACAGTTAATCCAACTCCATGATGCGGTTCGGCAGCTGTATAACTTTCCCAATAAGCCTGGCCTCTCGGATTTTGTCCTGGTATGCTATAAGAAGTTGCATTGGTTCTTAAATCATTTTTTCCAACTGGAGTATGTACAGATAAATAAACTGTACGGGGTGCACCGTTAAAACCTACCCACTGATCCCGTCCACTAATTTTTAAATCCGTATAATTTTCTATCCCACTCAATGCCGGATTGATGATATATTGATTAAGTATATACTGAGTATAATG
>JANLSA010000490.1:0-1935 GCA_031362085.1 Bacteroidota bacterium
ATCGCCGCTCTATGTATTAAATGCAATTACAAACAGTAAAGTAATTTCAGAAGAATTGGTATTAGGTGATTTAAGCTGCGTAATATGGACACTTACACTTCAAACTACAATTAAATATGTAATACTCACACTGCGTGCTGATAACCGGGGTGAAGGTGGCATCTTTTCGCTTTATACGCTTGTGAGAAGAAGAAAAAAATGGCTTGTATTACCGGCCATGATTGGTGGTGCCGCTTTGCTGGCAGATGGAATGATTACGCCTCCTATCTCAGTAACATCAGCAGTAGAAGGATTAAAACAAATTACAGCATTTAGTACGATTACAACATGGCAAATTGTAGGTATTGTTATTTGTATTTTGACAGTTCTGTTTTTTATGCAGCAATTTGGAACGGCTTCTATTGGTAAATTATTCGGACCCGTGATGGTAGTCTGGTTTTGTATGATCGCATTGATGGGGAGTCTTCATTTGTTTGATGATATTGGTATTTTAAAAGCATTCAGTCCGCATTATGCAATTAAACTTTTGCAATCAAACGGTGGTCAGGGATTTTGGATTTTGGGAGGCGTCTTCTTATGTACTACCGGAGCCGAAGCATTATATTCTGATCTGGGACATTGTGGAAAATGGAATATCCGTTACTCATGGATTTTTGTAAAAAGTTGTTTAATTCTTAATTATCTCGGTCAGGGTGCATGGCTATTGTCACACCTCAATGGAAAAACAATAACTCAGGCAATGATTGATGGAGGCTTCAATCCATTTTACGGAGTGATGCCTCAGGAATTTAAAATAATCGGAATTGTAATAGCCACATTTGCTGCTATTATAGCAAGCCAGGCATTAATCTCTGGTTCCTTTACTCTAATCAGTGAGGCTATGCGCCTGAATCTTTGGCCTAAAATGCGAATCAACTACCCATCTGAAGCAAGAGGTCAACTGTTTGTACCCGGAGTAAATATTATTTTATTTTTAGGTTGTGTTGGTGTTACATTATATTTTCAAAAAGCTTCAAACATGGAATCAGCTTATGGGTTAGCTATTACCCTTTGTATGATTGCCACTTCAATACTTTTTGCAAATTTTTTAGTTTTGCATCGGGTAAAATCAATCTTGATTTATATTTATCTGTTAGTATATTTTAGCATTGAATTCGCTTTTCTTTTTGCAAACCTGGACAAATTCAGTCATGGTGGTTATGTAACCCTAATAGTTAGCGGGGTATTATTTTTTGTAATGTATGTTTGGCATCGTGCAAGAAAAATTAAAAACCGGTATGTGGAATTTGTACGACTGGATCATTATATTCCAAAAATCCAGGAATTGAGTAACGATAGATCCGTGGCAAAATATGCTACGCATCTTGTTTACCTTACCAGTGCTAACAATCCGAAAGAAATAGAGCATAAAATAATTTATTCTATCTTAAATAAAAAACCCAAACGGGCAGATATTTACTGGTTGGTACATGTGGATACTTTGGATGATCCCTATACCTGCGAATACAAAGTAGAACATATTATCCCCAACGACATTATCCGCATTGACTTCAGATTGGGTTTTAAAATGGAGCCAAAAATAAATTTGATGTTTCGAAAGGTTGTAGAAGATTTGGTTGCAAATAAAGAAGTTAATAGTACCAGCCGTTATGAGAGTCTTGCCAGCAACAATATCGTTGGCGATTTTCAATTTGTAGTAATGGAAAAATATTTAAGCCAGGACAATGAGCTACCATTTTTAGAAAGAGTGATAATGAAGTTCCATTTTTGGCTCAAGGAAATGAGTTTGTCAGAGGAAAGAGGTTTTGGTTTAGATGTAGCAAATGTAACCGTTGAAAAATTTCCGTTGATAGTAGCTCCGGTAACAAATCTAAGATTGAGAAGAGTGGAAGACTAAGTCAGATAAAAGATTTTTTGAATCTATTTACTTTTGCG
>JANLSA010000500.1:0-4439 GCA_031362085.1 Bacteroidota bacterium
TGGGGAAATATTGTTGAGAATGCCCGTCAGTATTCAACAGGTAGAAAAATTGATGAGAAGAATCCATCAATGAGTAAACACTACCAGTTTGAAAGCTATTTAAGTACAACTGGTGCAAATGCAGATGAACGCATTACACACCGTAATTCAGAGACAGGTATTGTTGCACTTGCCTTATTAGCTGCATTGGATAGTTCGGTAACTGCACCTGCTATTGAAGATAAAAAATTAAAAAGCGGAATTGAAAAAATTGCTGCGGAATTAAAAACAAATAGCGGATCATCCGTTGTTGTTTGTGGCAGCGACGATAAAAATATTCAGATTGTTGTAAATGCAATTAACAATGCAATTGGTGCCTATGGCAATACCATTGACTGGACTGTAAAAAATCTTAGCCGTGCTGGTGTTGACAGAGATATGGGTGATTTGGTAAGGTTAATGGAAGAAGGAAAAGTGGGAGCATTATTAGTAAATGGAGCAAACCCGGCCTATAATTTTCAATATGCTGATAAATTTAAAGCTGCATTGAAAAATGTAAAACTCACTATTTCTTTTAATGACAGAATGGATGAAACAACTGAACTCTGTAATTATGTTATTCCATCTCATCATTATTTAGAAAGTTGGGGTGATGCGGAACCAAAATCAGGAAGTATTAGTTTTATTCAACCAACAATTTATCCATTATTTAAAACACGTCAGTATCAGAATACATTATTAAAATGGACTGGCAATACTTCGGATTATGAAACCTATCTGCGCAATTTTTGGGCAAGTGCAGGAATAGCTGATTTTGATGCAGCATTACAAAACGGAGTTTTTCAATTGCCACCCCCTGCCGCATCTGCCGGGTCTTATAATGTAAGTAATATAGAAACATCATTGATCGTAGTTGCGGCTGCTAAAAAAGTAACGGGTGATGAATTAGTACTCTATCAAAAAATATCTTTAGGTACAGGTGCACAGGCCGGTAATCCCTGGTTACAGGAATTGCCGGATCCCATTTCAAAAGCTACCTGGGGCAATTATGCATTAATATCACTTACAAAAGCAAAAGAGCTTAATATACAATTTGATAAAAAAGAATACGAATACTACCAGGAAAAACCGGTTATTAAAATAACAGCTACAAATGGCAACAGTATTGAATTGCCTGTACTGGTTATTCCGGGAATGAATGCGAATACAATTGCTGTTGCAGTAGGCTATGGAAGAAAAGAAATTTTTAGCAAGGCAGCTGCTGATATGGGTGTAAATGTTTACCCGTTTGCAAATGCAACGACTGATATTAAAGTTGAAAAAATTTCAAGAGAAGAGAAAGTAGCACAAATGCAGATTCATAATTCTTATGAAGATCGTTTTGAAGTGGTTCGGGAAACTACATTGGCTACATTGAAAAAACATCCCGATTTAATTTCTGGATACCGCGATAAATTGGCAGAAGATTTTGCAAAGAAGACAAAAGATTATCGCACCGATGCTACTTTATATCCAATGCATACGCAACCCGGTATCAAATGGGGTATGAATGTGGACATGAATTCATGCTATGGTTGTGGAGCCTGTGTGGTTGCATGTCATGCAGAAAATAATGTACCTGTTGTAGGAAAAAGAGAAGTGATTCGTTATCACGATATGCACTGGCTTCGTTTGGATCGCTACTTTGTTACCGATGAAAAGAATCCTGATGATTTAAAAGGTGTGGTGTTTCAACCGATGATGTGCCAGCATTGTGATAATGCCCCTTGCGAAAATGTTTGCCCGGTTGCAGCAACCAATCATAGTTCAGAAGGATTGAACCAAATGACGTATAACCGTTGTATTGGAACAAGATATTGCGCCAACAACTGTCCTTATAAAGTAAGACGTTTTAACTGGAGTGATTATACAGGTGCAGATAGTTTTAAAAACAATCAGGATCAGCAACTCGTAGGTAAATTAGATGTAGCCGTTCACCAGATGAACGAAGATTTGACAAGAATGGTTTTAAATCCTGATGTAACGGTACGTTCAAGAGGGGTGATAGAAAAATGTTCTTTCTGCGTACAAAAATTACAAGCAGCCAAATTAACTGCAAAGAAAGAAAACCGCATGTTACAGGATGGCGATGCAAAAACGGCCTGTCAGACTGCATGCCCAACCCAGGCAATTGTATTTGGAAATGCACACGATAAAGAAAGTGAAGTAAGTAAACTAAGAGAAGATAACGAGCAGCGTTTGTTTTATGTAATTGAGCAAATACATACGTTGCCAAATGTGAGCTATCTGGCTAAGGTGAGAAATACAGAAGAAGTAATAGAATCGGCACACAGTGGTGGCGAACATGAAGAAAAGAAAGCAGAAGGTGGAGAGAAGAAAGAAGCGGCACCTGCAGTACATTAATAAGCTGAATAGCGATACGAACGATGAACGGAGTCCCGAAGTATCGGGATAAACTGTCGCAACATCAGTTTAATAGTAGAAAGAAAGTTGACAAAATAAACAAAGCTAATAGCTAAAGGCTAATAGCTAAAAGCTAAACGAATATGGGATTACTTAGATACGAATCACAAGTGCGACCACCTTTAGTGGTAGGCAGCAAAGATTATCACCAGGTAACGGAAGATATTTGCCGTCCGGTTGAGGCTCACCCTACCCGTGCATGGTGGATCGGTTTTATTGTTTCAGTGTTGTTTCTCATTTTCGGAATTGTATCCGTTACAATGGAGGTTATATATGGTACGGGTCAATGGAATTTGCATAAAACAATTGGTTGGGGTTATGATATTACCAATTTCGTTTGGTGGATTGGTATCGGTCACGCCGGTACATTAATCTCGGCCATCTTATTATTATTCAGACAAGGATGGAGAACGGGTGTAAACCGGGCTGCTGAAGCAATGACAATTTTTGCAGTGATTTGTGCCGGACAGTTTCCCATCTGGCATATGGGTCGGGTGTGGGTTGCCTTCTTTACACTACCTTATCCAAATACAAGAGGTCCGCTTTGGGTAAATTTTAATTCACCATTATTATGGGATGTATTTGCTATCTCAACCTATTTTACCGTTTCACTTTTATTTTGGTATAGTGGGTTGCTTCCCGATTTAGCAACATTGCGTGACCGTGCAAGAGTAAAATGGAGAAAAATGTTTTATGGAGTGGCTGCATTTGGATGGACAGGAAGTACTAAACATTGGCAGCGTCACGAAGCATTATCATTAGTACTTGCCGGATTAAGTACGCCGCTTGTATTATCTGTTCACACAATTGTATCCTTTGACTTTGCAACTTCAGTTGTTCCGGGTTGGCATACTACCATCTTTCCTCCTTATTTCGTTGCGGGTGCCATCTTCTCAGGGTTTGCAATGGTGCAAACATTATTAGTTGTAACCCGGAAAGTTTTAAGTCTTGAAGAATATATTACCATCGAGCATATTGATGTGATGAATAAAGTTATTGTACTCACCGGTTCTATAGTTGGAATAGCTTACTTAACAGAATTGTTTATTGCGATATATGGTGCTAACCCGTATGAAGAGTTTGCCTTTTTACAAAACCGGTTAAGTTTGAATAGTCCATATGGTTGGAGTTATTGGATAATGATGGGATGTAATGTATTGTCGCCACAGATATTCTGGATAAAAAAGATGAGAAGAAACCTATTGCTGACTTTCTTCATGTCTATTCTTATTAATATCGGAATGTGGTTTGAGCGTTTTGTAATTATCGTTACTTCTGTTTACCGCGATTATTTACCATCGGCATGGGCTACTTATTACCGGCCTACAATATGGGAGGTTGGTTTTTATCTTGGAACATTCGGTTTGTTTTTTACCTGTTATTTTCTTTTTGCAAAATTCTTCCCGGTTATTGCGCTGGCGGAGATTAAACATATTTTGAAACGCAGCGGAGATACACAAAAAGAAAAAATGGATGAGGTGGAAAAAGAGAATTTAAAAGAATTTGCGGATCATCATGGGCATGATCATGGAGCGTAAAGAAAGCTGTATGCTACAGGCAATAAGCCACTAGCTGCAGAATAAAATAAAAGATTGTTTATTGCTTCGGGCTTGTAGCTTGAAGCAGATAGCTAAAAGCTAAAAAATATGGCAGTTAAAAAATTTATAGTTGGCAATTTTGATGATGAAGCGGTTTTATTTCCTGCTGTGAAAAAAGTTCGTCGTGCCGGATATAAAATACACGAAGTGTTTACACCGTTTCCGATTCATGGCCTTGACACAGCAATGGGGTTGCGTGATACCAGCTTACATACAGCAGGATTTATTTATGGCATCACCGGCACATCAATAGCTGTTGGTTTTATTACCTGGGCATTAACGAGTGACTGGCCGATCGTATTTGGCGGTAAACCCTTCTTTGCTTTTCCAGCATGGATTCCGATTACATTTGAATTAACTGTCCTGATGGCATCGGTTGGTATGGTACTTACATTTTGT
>JANLSA010000511.1:0-16215 GCA_031362085.1 Bacteroidota bacterium
ATTTGTTCTGCCATTATCAAGCAGTATCACATACATTTCTTCGGGACCATCTACTTCACCAAGCTGACGTGGACCTGTAACAATTGTATTATAAACCGTTACACTTTGACCTGTACCAAATGTTGCAAGCAACGGCCAGAACAGAGCAAGGTCATTTAGGGTTGGAATCATTTTTTCAATTCCTGTAATAACGATATGCGTTTTTGGCATGGAACAACTTAGTCTTGCATTGCCTTCATTTTCGGTTACAGCTATTGCGCCAATATCTGCAATAATAAAATTGGCACCGGTAACTCCTACTTCTGCATTTGCATATTTTTCTCTAAGCTTTTCTCTTGCTACTAATGTTAACTGTTCCGGATTCAGATTGGGATCGGTTCCTAATTTTTCTGCAAATAATTTTGCAACATCTTCTTTGCTTTTATGCATGGCAGGTGTTACAATATGATACGGTGGTTCGCCATCCAGTTGCTGAATGTATTCTCCTAAATCTGTTTCCACACTTTCAATTCCATTTTTTTCTAAATAAGCATTCAGATGAATTTCTTCTGTTACCATGCTTTTACTTTTCACCAATGTTTTGCAATTTTTTTCAGCACAAATTTTTCCAATTGCATCTAAAGCCTGTTGTGCGTCTTCTGCCCAAATCACTTTTACGCCTCTTTTGGTAATAGCAGCTTCAAAATTCTCTAAATAGGTATCCAGTTTTTCAATTGCTTTCCATTTCTGGTTCTTTGCTTTCTCCCTGGCAAGGTTTATATCGCTGAATTGCTGTTTGCCTTGTGGCACTACCATATTGTATTTGCCAATATTAAAATTGATTTTGCGGCGATGTTCTTTATCCGCAGCTTTTACAGTGCTTTTGACATTAAAGGATTGTGATTGTTCAGACATACTGCAAATATAATTTTAGTTAACGCCCTTTTGTAAAATTTCTTTTAATCCACACAACAGCTTTTTTTACATAATACTCTTCATCCTTTTCTAATGATTTCACCCGTTGTAGTATTTCAGGCCGCAGTGTTTTATCTTTTGTAAATACTTCGATAAGTACTAAAGACAACCTTCTTTCCCAAAAATTTTTTGACTTGAGTAGTTTTTCAGATAATTCAAAAATTTCTTTCTGCATTTTCTTTGCTATCGGTTTCAGGCTTTGCATTCCCACTGTATCACATACAGCCCAGTCTGTAATATCTTTTGAAAAACTACTTACGAGCTTTACGGATAGTTCAGGATCAGTTTTACAAATTTCTCTTAACATTTTAGCTGCAATCATTTTTTCTTCAAAAGCACCGGACTTCCATAAAGCCTTAACCATTTCAAAGCTGCCTTCTTTATATTTTTTAGCCAGAGTGTTCAGCACCGGTGTACGGACACCATAAACTTTTATTGCACCCGGTACATATTTTAATGCAGCAGCTTTTGCTTCGGGTGTTGAGGATGCTGCTAATTCTATTTGAATTTGTTTGAATATTACCGACATTGTTAGTGAATGCTTTTGTGAATGGATGTACGTTCTTTGTACTCAATCATTTTTTTTCTTTTACGAAATGCTCTTTTGCCGCTTTATCTAATGCGTTATAAAAATCTTCTCCATATTTCCTTATGATGGACTCTTTAAGAAATTCGTAAGCAGGAACTTTTAATTTTTCACCCAACGCACATGCCGGGCTGCATAATTTTTCTCTTGGCTCATAATTCATTCTTTCATAACCACCATGTTTCCCTTTTTTAGTTATGACCGGATACAAATGACAACTGATGGGTTTTTTCCATTCAATAACACCATCATAATATGCCTGCTCAAATGCGCATTTAATTATTCCATTTTTTTCTCTGATGCCGTAAACACAAATTTCAGAATCATTGCCAAGCGTAGGAGTTACAAAACCAAATTCGGGGTTATATACATATTTACCTTTACTTTCTATTTCTTTTAAAGAAGCTTCGGTGAGATAGGGTTTTACTTTTTCAAAAACTTCATTAAGAATTTCGAGTTCAGCTTTTTCCAAAGGCGCACCCGCATCACCATCTTCGCAGCAACCGCCTTTGCATTTGGCAAGATCACAAACAAATTTTTTTTCAACTAAATCATCGCTGATTATCACATTGTCAATTACGATCACGTTATTTCTTTTTGCAAATGTAGGTTTAAGAAAATTTATGGCTGTAGTAAAGAATCGTAATCAAATAGATTGAAGAAAATTGGTTAGCTAATTTAGTTTGAAACTTCCGGGTTCTTCCATTTCAATGTGTTGATTAAATGATATAAATCCTGTTTTAAAAAATCATTTACGATGCTTAAAGAATCTTCATTGGGAGCTGCATCAAAATACAAAGCTCCGCGGAGAAAATGTTTTGAAGAATCGGTAAGAAAAAATTGATTGGCAGTTGCCGTATTTCCATACAATTTAAAAAAATACCCTTCGGCTCCGTTTTCAGTTTTCATTAAACTATCATCACGGCCACTTGCTATTGCACTATGCCGCATATAGGTAAGTTTAAAAGCATCGTTGAGTAAAGAATCAAATTTATTTCTGCTATTGATTTCTTTATAACTTACATATACCCTGCCGGAGAGTTGGGGTACATCAATATTAATCCACCAGGGGTTTTCAGTTACATCTCCGAAAAAAGTTGAGTCTTTAGTAATATTTGCATAAACGGGATACTCAAATGAATAAGGGTAACCCGGTGAATCAAATAACTTGTATTGTTTTTTGGGAAAATCTATTTTAAAATAGCCTCGTTTTTTATAAGTATAATTGCTGTTGCAGGAAAAAAAGCAAATTATAAAAAGCAAAGAGCAAAAAGAAAATATATTTTTCATAGACGGATAACTTATTATTTAGGAACGGTAGTAATTTGAACTAATTGTATCCGGTTTTGCTTTTTCTCAATAATCGTAAACCGAAAATCGCCGCAAGGCACTACTTCATTCTCTGCCGGAATTTCTCCATTCAGTTCAAGTACCAATCCGGCTAATGATTCACTCTCGCCTATTACCTTATCAAAAGTATCTTGTGGCAATTTCATGGTACGGCATATTTCATTAATCATTGTTTTCCCTTCAAATACATAATTGTTTTCATCTATCTTTTTATATCGGCTTTCTTCGGTATCAAACTCATCTTTTATTTCGCCGATCACTTCTTCCATAATATCTTCTAATGTTACAATACCACTTGTTCCGCCAAACTCGTCGACTACCACGGCAAAATGAATTCGCTTTTGCTGAAATTCTTTTAATAAATCAACAATCAATTTTGTTTCGGGTACAAAATAAGGTTGACGCATCAATACATGCCAGTCAAACCCTTCCGATTCATCAAGATGTGGAATTAAATCTTTTGAGTAGATGATGCCTGCCACTTCATCAATATTATTTTTATAAACCGGTAATCTTGAATAGTGAAGCTCTTCCACTTTTTGCAACAATTGTTTAAAAGATGAATCGTGATCAATACCATTAATATCTAACCGGCTTTGCATAATCTGTTTAACAGAAATGTTTCCAAATTTGACAATACCTTTCATTATGTTTTTTTCTTCCAGCGAGGCTTCATCATCCGTTTTAATATCTATTGCAGCATCTAATTCACGTATGCTTACCGCTTCGCTTTTATCAGCACCCAATCTTTTTCCGATACCATCCGCCAGCGAAACCACCCATCTGCTTATACGGCGCATCAATAAATGAAGTGAATCAATGAAAAAAGAAGAGTCGTAAGCAAACCGAAGATTATTTTGTGTAGCCATTACTTTGGGCAAAATTTTTCCGAAAAAAATAAGTACAAATGCTATAGAAATAACCTTGATCGTGAATTTGAGAAAGGGCAAGTCACTATTTTCCTGGATTAATTTGTTAAGCAAAAAATTTAAAAGTACAATTATACTAATGTTGATAAAAGTACCAGCGATAAGGAGGGTAGCATATACTTCTTTTGGTTCATCTAATAAATTGATGATTCGTTTAGCGGCATCATGCTGCTTCGTTTTCAGCATATTTATATCTTTACTGTTGAGCGAAAAAAAAGCAACTTCAGCACCCGATACAGCAAAAGACATTAATAATAAAACAGCAAGAAGTATTACAGGCAATATTAAAGCATTGGCATTGCCAGCCAGTAAAATATAAAGTGGTTGTGGATGAATCCAATTAATCAGCGAAAGGCTATCCAATTAAAATATATTTTGGTTTAAATGAAATTATAAAAGCAGGATGCGACCTGCTTTCGATTGTAATACAAAAATATGCTTTTACTTCAATGAAAATTAAAAACTGAGATCTCCATCTGAGTCAGTAGGCGGCAAAATTTCCGTTCCTTCAACTCCGGGTTCCTGATGTGTGGAACCTCCAGCATCAGTTCTTTTATCCAGCATTATTAAATTATCACCTACTACTTCGGTAGCAAATTTGTGTCTGCCCTCTTTATCCTCCCAACTTCGGGTACGAAGGCGGCCTTCAATATAGACGAGACTTCCTTTATGTAAATATTTTGATGCAAGGTCTGCCAGCCCTCGCCAAAGAACCACAGTATGCCATTCGGTTTGACTTATTAGTTTGCCACCCCGATCTTTAAATGTTTCTGTAGTAGCTAATGGAAATTTAGCAACTCCAATATTGCCTTCCAAAGTTTGCATATCAGGGTCTTTACCCAAATTGCCGATCAGCATTACACGGTTAACGCCACGCATAATTTTAAAGTTTAAGATTTAAGAATGGTTTATTGCTATCGAATGCTCTTTAAAATTAAACCGTTTTAAGCTCATAAAACAAAAAAGTTTTCTGTAGAAAGATATATAATGGGGAATTAGGATAAGAAGCAGCTTAATTTGAACAATAGGCCTGTTAAAAATTATTAAGTTTTAAATATTCTCTTATCATACCGGGAAAAGTATACTGACTAAGTTTGTTTTTTTTAATCCAGATTCCATTTTCAATTTTCCTGGGTTTTTGCCTTAACTTTTTATAGATGAAAAATGTATTGATTTCCTGATGAGATAATTGTTGTTTGTACAAATCAGAAAATTCTAAACTGCTAGTGTCAATTTTATTTTTTTCTAAAAGAGATAAAATTGATCGCTTCGATACTCTTTTTTTTTCTTCAAATAGAAGAAACTCATATAAATGATGCCAAATATCTTTTCGGGTTCTTTGGCGGATAAAAATTTCATCATTACATATAAGAACCAGATATACAAACCAACGACTCTTTTTTATAATCTTTTTTTCTTTAACAGGGAGTTCAGTAATCTTATTATTCAAAAAAGCGAAACAATATTTATTAAAAACACATTCCGTACAAAGTGGCGCAGCAGGTTTACAAACAACTGCTCCAAAATCCATAATAGCCTGATTGTAAATACCCGGTTTTTTTTTATCCAGTAGTTCTTTTGCCAGTTTATTAAAGTATTTTTTTCCTTCAATTGTGCCGGTTGGTTTTTTTATTCCAAATATTCTTGAGAGTACTCTGTAAACATTTCCATCTACAACAGCATATGACAGATTAAATGCAAAGGAGGAAATAGCAGCGGCAGTATAGGGCCCTATTCCTTTCAAGGATTTGATTTCTTCATAAGTATCGGGAAATTTTCCTTCTTTTTCTTTAGAAATAAATCGAGCTGTTGCTATCAGGTTTCGGCAGCGGGTATAATAGCCAAGACCTTCCCACATTTTAAAAACTTTTTTATCGGTTGCGCAGGCAAGTTTTTTAATGTCAGGAAATTTTTGTACAAAATGGGTATAATACGCTAAACCCTGCGCAACTCTTGTTTGTTGTAGTATGATTTCACTCAACCAAATTTTATAAGGATCCTTTTCACCTTTCCATGGCATTACCCGTTTATTTATTTCGCCATTCCATTTTAAAAGAAGTTCTGAAAACTTGTTTTTTTGAATTCTTAAAGCCATAAAAAGCCCATATATTTTAATGCAATTTCAACCGATCGTAACAATTTGTCAAAAAAAATCTGCCTATCCCTTTGAAAATCACTAATTTTTGTCCTAAATTCGGGGAACTATCAACTCTCTTAAAACTTAAAAGCAATGAGAAAAGCCGATCTGGTCAATCAGATTTCCGAAAAAACCGGCATTCCTAAGGTTGATGTGCTGGTTACTTTAGAAACCATGTTTAAAGAAGTAAAAGACACATTAGCTGCCGGAGAAAATATTTATATCCGGGGCTTTGGCAGTTTTATTACAAAAAAACGGGCAGCAAAAATTGGGCGAAATATTAAAAAAAATATTGCTGTTCACATCCCAGCACATTATATCCCAGCATTTAAACCGGCAAAAGAATTTGTAGCAGAAGTTAAAAAACTTGTTACCGTAAAACCAGATGCTGGCCCGGGAGATGAAGTTGAAGGATAGTACTTATCCCCCCTAATAGTTTCTCCCTTTGTTCACTTGCTTTAAAGTACATTTGCCGACTTCAAAGTGTCGTAATCCTCTGAAGATTTCTATTTGTGAAAAGACCTCAATTTATTACAGCCTTTGCAGGCATCTGTTTAGTTGCATTATTATACTTTTTTGGTAAAACTGAAGCAACTAATAAATCCTCAGTAATTCAAACTGGGAATTTGTCGGCAATAAAAGCGATTTCCTTTTATAATGAAGATAGTATGCTTGCCGAAGCAAAACTAAAAATTAGTGCTGAACAGGGTTTGCGTTTGGAACAATTGGAAAATTCTATCAGTCGGGGTGCCATAAAAGATCAACAATTAAAAATTTATCATCAACTTTCTCATTTTTGGAGTGATTCGGCTCGGGCTTTTGACCCTTATTCCTGGTACGAAGCACAAGCAGCAAGATTGGAAAGTTCAGAAAAAAACCTCATTTTTGCTGCCCGTTTATTTTTAGAGGGATTAAGACAGGAAACTGACCCAAAAAAAAGAAAATGGAAAGCCCTTCAGGCAAAAGAGCTGTACGAAAGATCTTTGAGCATAAATCCTTCCAATGATTCATCAAAAGTAGAACTGGGAATTAGCCATATTTATGGCGGAATTTCAGAAACACCGATGGAAGGAATTCAAAAAATAATGGGAGTGCTATCTAAAGACAGTACAAACATTTATGCTCTGATGACCCTGGCGGATGCATCTATTTTTTCTGGTCAATATGAAAAAGCGTTTGAACGGTTGAAAAAAGTGAACAGCTTAGAACCGTCAAATCTTGATGCAATTCTAAAACTCGCAGATGTTTATGCGATGACTGGCAAAAAAAAAGAAGCTATTGACTGGTATAATAAAAGTCTGATTCTGATAAAAAGACCAGACTGGAAACAGGAAGTGGAGAAAAGAATAAGCGAATTGAAATAAATGTGCAGCGGCATGTTGAAATAATTGAACCTTATTTAATTTATTAATTTTTTAAAAAAGTATTAGTATGCCTTGTGGTAAGAAAAGAAAGCGTCATAAAATTGCGACGCATAAGCGTAAAAAAAGATTGAGAAAGAATAGACACAAGAAAAGAAATAAATAATCATTTCTTTTTCTGAATAAAATTTCCGGAGATTTTTATTTCCGGCAATTTTAAAAAGTCCGGTTGTTTGCTGTATTTAGTTTGCTCCCACCAATTTGCTGCACACTTATATCAGGTACTAACCATGCAATCACATACAGCATTTCTGACTACCGGTTTCAGGAGATGAAGCCATCTTGAGTTATAAATGAACAAAGAACTTATTATTAATGCTGCACCTCAGGGTGTGGAAATTGCCTTACTGGAAGATAAAAAGCTGGTGGAACTGCATAGCGAAAAAAGCGATGGACGTTTTGCCGTTGGCGATTTATATCTGGGTAAGGTAAAAAAACTCATCCCAGGATTGAATGCCGCATTTGTAGATGTAGGGTTTGAGAAAGATGCATTTCTTCACTATACGGATTTAAGTCCTTACGCAAAATCATTGTTGAAGTTTACCAATTTATCGATAGCCGACAAAACGGAAAGCATCATGGACTTTGGTAAATTTGAAGTGGAGCCCGAGATAGTAAAGACGGGTAAAATAAATGATGTATTGGGGGGTAAGCCAAATATTCTTGTTCAAATTTTAAAAGAACCTATTGCTGCAAAAGGACCAAGATTAAGTTGTGAAATTTCTTTACCGGGCAGGTTCATTGTTATCACCCCTTTTAATAATATTGTTGCCGTTTCCAGAAAAATTCATTCATCAGATGAACGAAAAAGATTGCAACGAATAGTCGAATCAATTAAACCGAAAAACTTTGGTGTCATTGTACGTACAGCTGCAGAAGGAAAAAATACGGCTGAACTGCATGAAGATCTTGCTTCATTAGTTGAAACCTGGAAAACGATTCAAAATAATTTAAAGGGTGCCGTACCACCAGCAAAAATTTTAAGTGAGCAAACAAAGGCTACAAGCATTCTCCGGGATTTACTAAATGAAGACTTTAATAAGATTGTGGTAAATGATAAAAATATTTACAACGATACCCGGAATTATATTCAGCGGATTGCTCCCGATAAAATGGACATCGTGAGTTATTACAATAACGGCTCTACCATTTTTGATTCTTTTGGTATTACCAAACAGGTAAAATCATCTTTTGGTAAAACCGTAAACTTAAACAGCGGAGCTTATATTATAATTGAACATACCGAAGCATTGCATGTAGTGGATGTAAACAGTGGATATAAAAGCGTAAGTAATAACCAGGAATTAAATGCACTGGAAACAAACCTTGAAGCAGCCGAAGAAATTGCAAGGCAGTTTCGTCTTCGTGATTTGGGAGGTATCATTGTAGTTGATTTTATTGACATGAAACTTCCAGATAATAAACGGAAGCTTATTGAGAAAATGGAAGAGTTTATGGCTCCTGACAGGGCTAAGCATGCAGTGTTGCCAATTTCTAAATTTGGATTGATGCAGGTTACCCGTCAGCGGATGAAACCCGAAATGAATATCAATACACAGGAGGTTTGCCCAAGTTGCAGTGGTACTGGAAAAATTTCTTCTGCATTATTACTGGAAGATGAGATTGAAAAAAATCTGAGTTACCTGATTACGCATAAACATGCCAATCTTAGATTGATTGTTCATCCTATCATGTATGCTTACCTCACTAAAGGCTGGCCTTGGTCAACAAGGCTTGCAAAATGGAATAAGAAATTCAAACAAAAAACCTATTTGCAGCAGGATACAAATTATCATCTAACAGAATTCCGCTTTTTTAACCGGCATGAGGAGGAGATAAAACTTTAACTACAATGAAAGAATGTATCTAACTTTAATTACGGCAAAGTTTACAATTGTATAAGGAATTAAGGAGTAATTACCACAACGAACTCTTAACATGATAAGAATTCTAATTCTAATTTTTTTGCTTTATTATCAAAGGAGTTTTGGTCAACTGGAATTCAAAAATTCCAATTTGGGGAGGACGATGGAATTTTAGGACGATACAGACGTTCCCTATTAAAAAAATAAGACCCGGAAATAACAGGCTCGCCGTTCATTAACAGCGATTGGGTACTTGCAAAAATTACACTTTCCAAGGGGAATGAAACAGGACCAATACCTGTAAAATTAAATATTGAAAATAATGAATTATATTTCCGCGACAGCACGGGTAAAGAAATGATTGCAATTGAAGGATTGGTCAAAAAAATTGATTGCTTTAACTTTTATTCAAAAGACTGCATCCGGTATGTTTTCAAAAGCGGATATCCCGGCATCGATAAACAAAATGAAAACTACTATTATCAGGTTTTAACAGAAGGGAAAATTGAATTACTGGCAAGAAGATTTAAATATATCAGGGTTAGCGACAAACTTCATTTCGTCGGCCCTTCGGGAAGATTTTGCAGCCTAATGCAAAATCTGGGTTTAAGCCACCGAATCATTAATAAAAATTTTTAATTCATCTGCAAACTACAATTATATTATTCAGAGCTGTTTTTAAGTCCAAAAAATTTTATAAAAACAAGAAGCCGCCTTTTTTAAAGGCGGCTTCTTTATAGAATAAAGAAAATTCTGTTACAAATTATTGATTAAAAATTTGCATTTTTTACAGGTACACTACCAGCTGCAGGTGGATTTTTTTCTATTTCATCGCCGGGAACATCCCAGTAATCCATGAAGTTGTAATCAATAGTGGCATTAGTGTAAACAATATTATTGAAAATAAGTGTACAGCCATACCTGCCACCACCATTTGCAATTGCATATGTCAGGCCCCATCTGCGGATATCATAATAAGAAAGACCACGCAAAGCTAGGGCAGCTAATCTTTCCATTGTTAACTCCTGAAGTGCCGCTACAAGAGTTAGTCCGTTGGGCAAGGCAGCAATACCTGATCCCTGAAATGATCTTACATTATTAATAAACCCGACGCCTGTATTGATATTTCCTGTTCTCACATTGGCCTCGGCAAGCATTAATTGATTCTCTTCATAAGTAGGCCCAATATAAATTTCAAGTCCGCCGACCTGACGGGAACCTAAAATGGGAATGTTTGTTAAACCAGCGGTAATTCCATCCACCAAACTCCATCTTGTTGAATTTGTATTGGCATCACCATAAAATGTACCGTTTGCCGATGAAAAGTTTGCACGCCTGGCATCACCAGCTTTAAATTGCTGCACTATTCTTTCGCCCAGTTTGTATGTTGTAGTCTGATTGCTTGCTGTAAGCATTCCTCCAACAGAACCACCGTTGATTGAAAAGAAAGAGTTAGACTGGGAAGTTCTTCCGGTAAATACTTTATCATTTTGCTGTAAACCATTATTACAAAAGTTGATAACAGCTGCCCAGTCAGCAGGAGACATTGGAGAAATGGTAGCCTTGCTTGCTGTGATTGTTGCATTTGGATTTCCATTCACAAAAGGAGCAAGATGATTTAATAAAATATTACGAGCAAGCATTGTATTGATAGTTCTGATCCATTGTGCTGATGTTGGAGGTATTCCACGGCCCACCTGGCACTGTGCAGGGATTAATTGTGCAATCATAACGTTATACTCACCCTGGTTTGAAATACCATTAAGTGTTGTTAGTGCCAGATTTAATTGTTTATTAGATTCAGCAATGATGTCAGATTGCTTCACAAAGTTGCTGACAATTGTATTTGACTGATCTACTATTAAACCCGCATAATATAATGTGCCAATTTGCGCATAAGCATATCCTTTCCACCAATAGCTCCAGGCTTTAACAGTATTTGCTTTATCGGTGCTCAATGTAACATTTCCCAAATTTTCCAGTGTCAGGTTGCAGCTATTAATCATTGCATACATGTTTGTCCATTCATAGAACAATGCATTATTTCCATTAGCAGTTGCAGCGCCGTTATTAAATCCCCTGATTATGCCTAAAGCCTGCGGAGAAGGGTTTGTGAATGTAGTTGTGCCGGGGTTAGTAGGGTCTGCCACAAACTTATCAGGAACACCCATGGTTGTAGTTTGGTTATTAGAACCCTGACCGCCACCTATTGCATCACCCATTAATTCATGATATCCCCATGGTAGCGAAAAATAACTGTCTCCTAACCATCCATCACCATAATTAAAGCCATTCCAGTAAACACCGCCTTTTGCATAGGCAGCAATTCCAGCTTCTGAATTTACATTGCCACCAAAAGTAGGAGCATTGGGGTTCTTTACATCCAATTGCTTTTTGCAGGAGCTGAAAAGAAGCAAGAGCATGGAAGCCGCCGAAAGAAAATATAAATTATACCTCCTGCCCGTTTTATTTAAGTTTAAATTTATTTTTTTCATATCAGTTGATATTTAAAGTTTGAAAATTAAAAGCCAAAGTTTAGTGTAACCTGATATGCCTTCATATTAGGAATAGTACTGTGGTCAACCCCTCTGTCAAAAGCAGAATTAGATGCTCCTGAACTGATTTCAGGGTCCATACCAGAATATTTCGTAAAAGTTAGCAGGTTTCTGCCACTTAATACCAACTGACATTTTTTCAACCATTCTTTGTTAGCGAATCTTGAAAAGTCAACCCCTAAAGAAATATTCCTTAACCTTACAAAAGAAGCATCTTCATAGAAATAATCTTTTGTAACATTATTACCCACACCTCTTGCAGTATTACCCAATGCATAATAAGCGGATGCATAATAGGCAGTCCAGGCACCGGTTTGACCATTAATAGTAACGGGTTTAGTAAAATCATGGCTGATACCATCTCGGTACATCCATTCATTTGTTTGATTGTAAAGATGTGTCCCGCTTATCCAGTCGAACTGGAAACCAAATGAAATTGTATTTTTCCAGGTCAGGTTACTGATAAATGAAGATGTTAGCTTAGGATTAGGATCACCTAATGATTCAGCTTCATCAGAGAAAAAGATCGCTTTGGTATTTTTATTTACCACTCTTCCGTTGACAATTTCATAGTTGCCCTGGTTAGCTGTAGGTATAAACGGAGTTTTATCTGACCTTAACTGCGAAACAGCGGTCAAAGCTTTATATCCATATATTTCTCCAATTTTTCTTCCTGCAACAAGTGCCAAACCGGTACTACCGGCAAATGAAGTTAAAGGAATATCACCACCCGCAACAGCATCTATGGTTGAGGTTTGGTGACCGAAGTTAGCTGTGAGGTCCCAAGTTAAATTCCTAGATGAATAAACAGGAATATTTACAGCAAGCTGCCAGCCTTCGGATGATATTACAATCGCATTAGTGAGTAATTGAGTTGCTCCGGTTGAAGGCGGTACATTCTGTGTAAAAATAGCATTGTCTGTATTTCTATTCCACCAGGTAAAAGAAAGATTCGCAGTTTTTAACCAATTACCATTGGTAATTTTAAATCCTAAATCAGTTCCCACTTCAGTTTCTGAAGAAACTTCCACTTCAAGATTTGGATTTCTGGCAGCCGTTTGGTTAGTGTAAGAAAGCTCATTGCCCGTAGGCTGTAAGTTCAGAACAGGATACCTGTCAAATGGAGCCGGCTGAATACCTGCTTTACCATAAGCTGCTCTTATTTTAAATGATGCAACAACATTGTGCAAGCCTTCCCAGAACTTGAATGAATGCAAATTCAGATACCCGTTGTAATGGGGGAAGGTAAATGGTTTTGAACCGGCACCGAAAGCTGAAGAAAAGTCAGTTCGTAATCCTCCTGTAACACCGCCATAGTTTCCAAAATCAAACCTTTGATCAACTAAATAACCATATGTAACAAAAGGCTGAACCAAATCCAATGAAGTATGCTGGCTTTGGGTTGAAGTCATATTAAAGGGAGCATTTAAAGGCAAAGTTTGTCCCCAAGTATCCAGTTCTTTGTACTCGTTTTTGCGGTAATCGAATGATACCTGTGTAGTTGTTTGTACTGGGAAACGAATATTGAAATCTTTTTCAAAATCAGTTTTAATTATAGCACTGGCAAAATAATTTTGTTTTGTATTATTGTATTGCCAGTTATCAACTTCTCCTGTTGCATCTCCATTAAACCATGAGGCATATGAATCCTGATTGTTTGTATTGGCGTTTAGTGTTTGGTTATAAATCGTCCAGATATCATTTTCATTCTTATAGCTTCTGCCATACCTTGAATTCAATGTAAGGTATTTATTAACCTTATATGTGGCTTCAAAATTTTGGATGATATCATAACGCTTACTGTCGCCCACTTCATATTGTAGTCTGTAAAAAGGATTGAAAGCATTCACACTGGCAAAGCTGGCCCTTTGATACGAAGCATAATTTCCACCAGCTATAGTATCTTCTAAGCTAAAGAATGGCGAAGTATTTAAAAAACCATAAACACCCCCTACATCAGCATTAGTATTACCCAATCCAAAGCCTGCTCCGCCCGGTGCCCCAAGGCGTGGAGCCATTGTGTTTTTAGTATATGCCAAACTAGTTACTGAACGAAGTGTAAAATTTTTAAATAACTCAACTCCCAGATTTAATGTAATATTTGTTCTCTCTAAATATCCATTGTCTTTAAGCAAAGCAGAATTTGTACGGTTATTAGAAACAGCAAAATTATAATCCACTTTTTCATTACCACCGCTTATGTTGATGGAATTATTTCTTGACGGGGCACTCCTGAAAACCTGTGCAAAATGATCATAAAATTGCAGATTTCCTTTATAATCCTGATTATGCTGGTTGCGTGGGTCAAGTATTCCATAACGAGTAAAGTTTGATGTACCACCAGGAGTAGTAAAAGGTAAACCCGGTATGTTAGTTCCATATATATAAGAAAGGGAGTTTGAACCCAGGATAATACCAAGTGTAGGATCTATTTTGATGGGTGTACCTGCAGTATAACCCAAACCGGCATTTGAACCTTGATAAATAATATTTCCACTACCATCAGTTAAATAAGGATGCTTATCTGCCTTGCCAAAATCGCCTGCATTTATGTATACATTTTGTGCAATACTGGTTGAAACATTAATATTTAATTTGCCTTTCTGACCTTTCTTTGTAAATATCTGGATTACACCATTTGCACCTTGTGCACCATAAAGGGCGGCAGACGCTGCTCCCTGTACCACTTCCACTCTTTCTACCTGTGACATATCCACTGTAGTTAAGTTAGCGAATGGAATTTCAACACCATCCATTAATATCAGTGGCCTTGTACCACCTTGTACAGTATTAATTCCCCTTAATACAATATTAACCGGATCACCAGGATTGCCGGATATAGATGAAATTTGAGCTCCGGGAATTTTTCCAATAATCGCCTGATCAAGCGTTCCACCAGGTATAATAGGCAACTTATCTGCTGTAATAGATTCAACAGCAATTCCAAGCTTTCTTTTACTTGTTGCAACACCAGTACCCGTTACCACCACTTCACTCAATGATTTTATATCAAAGGCAAGTTGAATGGTCAGGTTAGTTGCACCATTTACGGCAACCTCTTTAGTCTCATAGTTCACCGAGCTAATTATAAGCGTTGTCTTAGCCGGAACATTAATTTTGAAAGTGCCATTAGCAGCGGCAAAGGTTCCACCGCCCTTTTGATTTTTTACTCTAATCGTTGCGCCATCTATAGGAGCGCCGTTCTCATCTGTAACCTTACCGGTTACCTGAACTTGGGAAAAGGAATTCGCGTAAAATAGCAAAATACCTCCCAGAAGGCTTAGAAATTTTCTCATGTTAGTGTTTTTTATTAATGAAATGTTAAACTGCGTGCAAGTGAAGATAAAAAAAACATTCGAAATGCTGCATGGTTTTTAAAAATTCATAAAAATCAAAGTAAGCTGGATATTTAACTTCGCTGCCTGTTTGTGTACAATAATATATATTGAGCTAATGTAACAACTGCGGCTAATGCAGCAACTACATAAGTGGTTGCAGCCCACTTTAAAGCATTCTTTGCTTTAGGAAATTCCTGTTGATTAGTAATATTTGTGTTTTGCAACCAAATTAATGCCCTGCGGCTTGCGTCAAACTCAACCGGTAATGTTATAACTGAAAAAAGGGCAGTAACTGTAAATAAGATGATACCTATCAGTAATAATTGAGGGAATCTATTTATCAATACAACTCCTATTAATAATATCCATTGTACAATATTGCTGCTGAACTGAACAGCAGGTACCAACTTGCTTCTAAGATTTAGCCATGTATATGCAGTTGCGTGTTGTACAGCATGTCCACATTCATGTGCGGCTACCGCAGCCGAGGCTATACTATATCCCTGATAGACTTCTGGACTCAAGTTCACTGTTTTGTTTACCGGATTATAATGGTCGGATAAAAAACCTTCAACCGAAACAACTTTTACATCATATATTCCATTGTCCCGAAGCATTTTTTCTGCAATTTCCTTTCCTGTCATTTTGTTTGCTAATCCAATTTTGCTAAATGCCGCAAATTTGTTTTTAAGAACCATTGAAACAAGCATACTAATGCCTACGAAAACGATTGAAACAATAAAAATTTCCTGATTCATTTTTTTAATTAATTTTTGTTAAGGATAGCTGATTGCAAATCTATTACCAATCGGTTTTAAACTTAAAAATACAGCCTTTTTGTCACCTGATTCAAGAATTGGCTGTTATTAAGAGAGGTTCTGGATATAGTAAAATATGGGGCAGATTAATATACTCAAGTAGTTATTTATCAAGCATATAAATTTTTTATCACTATAAAAATGGATTACTATATTATGCTTATGTTACTAAGGAAAAGTTATTCACAGACATAAAAATTTATTTTGTAGTGTGGATCAGAATTGTAACTTAGTGCCAGAATTTAATGGGTTAGTAAGTAAG
>JANLSA010000514.1:0-3172 GCA_031362085.1 Bacteroidota bacterium
TTTCTGGATTCAAAAGTTGATCAATACAATCAACCGCTATATTTTAAAAATGACCCCATTTCCATTCCGCATTCTTTTACAAAAAAACAGGATATAGAAATTGCCGGGTTTTTTGCCGCTCTTTTTTCATGGGGAAACAGAACGACAATCATTAATAAGAGTAAAGAATTACTGCAAAGAATGGACAACTCCCCCTACCAGTTTATTCAACATTGTACACCGTCCGATTTAAAAAAATTAAAAGAATTTAAGCACAGAACATTTAAAGATGACGATTTATTTTATTGTATCGAATTTTTTCAACGGCATTATAAAAAAAAGAATTCATTGGAAGCGGCTTTTTTTCCACTTCCCCCTATTCTTTTGGAGAGGGGGTCAGGGGGTGAGGTTGAGCAGGGGTTAAATCATTTTAAGAAATATTTTTTTTCATCGGAGCATTTAAAAAGAACAGAAAAACATATTTCTTCACCCCTTCAAAAATCTGCCTGCAAAAGATTAAATATGTTTTTACGATGGATGGTGCGCAATGATAACAAGGGAGTTGATTTTGGAATCTGGAAAAATATTTCACCTACACAATTAATTTGCCCACTGGATGTGCATGTGGCAAGAGTAGCCAGGAAGATTGGAATGCTGCATAGAAAGCAAACTGACTGGCTGGCGGCAGTTGAACTTACACAAGCTTTGCGTAAATTGGATAAAAAAGATCCGGTGAAATATGATTTTGCATTATTTAACCTCGGGGTAATCGAAAAATATTAATCCGGGTTATTTTAATACAACGGCAGTCAAACTCAATAACAAAAATGAATCTGAATTTAATACTTTCATTAAACGAAACACTGCAAATCGATTTGCCTTCTACTATTTCTTTGGAGCAATTGAAAGAAAAACTCAGTATTTATATCAATCAACTTATTCAAACCGATTTTCAAAAATTAGTTTCAGGTTTATACCGGATAGATGTAAGCGAAAAAAAATTAAAAATTTTACTGAAAGAGAACGGCGATAGCGAAGCAGGGAAAATTATTGCTGAATTAATTATTGAAAGGCAATTGGAAAAAATAAAATCCCGGCAACAATTTAGTCGGCGGGATAAAAATAGTAATGATGAAGATAAGTGGTAATAAAAATTTAGGCAGACTCTAAAGCCCCTTTCGGAGTTTTGTAGGCTGCTATTTTTTCTCAAACATCAATTCTTTTACTTTTTCCTTATCTTCTTTTTCATTTTTCAAATCGAACATGGTACCGAATACATGATCCCAGATTGTGGAGCTTACGCCATAACCATTGTGTTCGTTTTTATAATGATGCAAATGATGATTGCGCCAGAGTCCTTTCATCCATTTAAAAGGCGGGTTCCAGGCATGTATTGCATAATGCATCGTACCATACATCAGATAGCCCAAAATAAAACCAGGAAAAAACATAAAGGTTGTTTGACGTATTATTAAATACATCAACCCGAATATGGCGGATGCAAGAATAATGCTTGGAACAGGGGGCATAAATAACCGCTGTTTATCTCGTGGATAATGATGATGGTTGCCATGCAGGGTATAAACAAATTTTTTTGCCCTTTCACTGTTAGCAATCATATGAAATAAAAAACGGTGTGCTATATATTCAAATAATGTCCAGAAAAGCATGCCGCCTAAAAATGTGAGAATGATTCTTGCAGTTGAATTGCCAAGACTATTGCCACTATAATACAACATATAAATTATTACCGGGGTGTACATGCCCCAAATTACTAAGGGGTGTGTTTTTGTCAGCATCTCCAGCCAGGGGTTTTTAAATAATTGGGCCTGGCCTTTATTATGAATTTTTTCGAATTGCATGGCGCAAAGATAAGGTGTGCAGATGTTGAGTAGGGTGTGTTGAAGGAAAAATTCTGAAAGTTTTAAGTATGATTTTAATCAGCCTTGAGCAACCGGTCAACTGTTTGAAACTGATAGCCTTTTTGTTTTAAAGATTTTATCAGTTCGGGCAGCAGGTTGTAAAATTTATCTGTTCTGCCGGGTCCGGCACCGATATGCATGAGTAAAATAAATCCATTCAATCCGGCGGGTTTTGATTGCTCATAATTAATAATCGAGTTGTAAATGGTTTGGCTACTGCGGTAATTTTTATCTTTTGTTGTTGTATAGTCGGCGTGGCTTAGTATGCCGGTGGTGTAGTTGATAATTTGCAGCTCCAATTCCTTTGTCCAGTCAGAAATGGAATCGTTATACCATTCAAAGGGTGGAAGAAAATATTTAGTATTTCCTTTTTCAATATTAAACCCTTTCATCTGTTCGTAATTATTCAGAAGGTCACGAGTGAATTCAATTTTTGTTACCATAAGGCTGTCCCGTTTTGCCCAATCGCAATACAATAAATGCTTATCGGAATGCGGACCGATATAATTTTTTTGCTTTTTTAAATCAAGGATTATTTTGGAAAAAGCGGGATTGCGGAAAAAATCACCCGTAAAAAAGAAAGATGCTTTAACGTTTTGTTCCTTTAAAGTATTCGCAATAAAATTTCCACCTTCGGCAAATTCGTGGCCGGTAAAAACCAATGCGATTTTCTTTTGTGTTGAATCTCCCCGAATTATTCCTCCTTGGTTATAAGAAAAATTTTTCTTTAATGACTGTTCGAAAGCCTCCCCCTTCGGGGGCAACTGAGCAGAGCGAAAGTTGGGAACGAAGTTCGGGAGGGGGCTTTCTTTTGCAGCCAATAAATAAATTAATGAAGCTGTTCCATCCATCGTTGGTTCATTGGTGCTGTAATCGCCATAGTCATCATGATATACAGCAAGATCACTTTGAAATGCTGCATATTCATCCGGTTGGTACAATGTAATACCGATAAGATTTTTATAAATACTTCCATACACCGGGCCATCAACCAACCCGCCATCTATTGGATAATTTTTTAAATGCGTAAAAGCAGAATGCGGATCAACAGGAGTATCTCCCCATGCAGGTAATCCATATACCATACTTGTGCCCCAGGGATTGCATCCGAATAGCCAATCGAAATTGGCCTGTTCCAGTTCATCAAATGTTTTATCACCGGTTAGTTGTTTATACCAATAGCATTGAATGGTAAAAGATGTAGTGAGATTGTTGCTGCACCAAATAAAGGGAATGCCACGGTAAAATGCATTTTGTTTCGCTTTATTCCA
>JANLSA010000538.1:0-4035 GCA_031362085.1 Bacteroidota bacterium
GGAAATACAGGTTGCTTTTTTAGCCTTGAATAAAAAAGGAATCGTTGGAGCATATTCAATTCATAAAGGGTTTAATTATGCTTTAAAAAATGGAGAAAAAGAAGTGTTGGTAACTGCGAAAAGTTGGTTTAAATAAAAAATCAGGTTGATTTAATTTTTTAATTATACCTGTCAGTTTCAAGTTGATGATTATTAGAAACGATCAGAATAAAAAAATAAATATAAAATTTAGTCAGCTGTAAAATTCTTTTGTTGTTCTCTTATTTTTTGTCTTTGTATCAAATCATTTTTCACTTTATGTACGGCTGCAGATACAAGGAGATATAATCCGGCATTCATCAGAATAGCGGTTGCAATACCCCAATAATACCAGTCGTTTTTCATTATTTTGTTGAAAATAATAAAATAGATAAGGAAAATTGCGGCTGTTACAAGTCCAAAGCCAAATAGAAGTTTTGAGACAAATTTTTCTCCATGATCGTTTGACATAAAAATGGGTATTAGGTTAGTAAAAGATAAGATTGTAAAAATAGGGGAAAATAATATTCTGTTAACTTGTCGTCTGAATTACATTCAAAGAATTTTTTATAAATACATTTGTAATCTAAATTCTCAAATGAAAAAAATTGGATCTTTAATAACGTTACTTCTTTTAGCAATAACAATTTTTGCTCAGAAAAGTCAAAACCCGGAAGGATTATTCCCTGGGGCAAAAGCCCCTGACTTCAAAGCAAACGATCAAAACGGAAATGAAATTCGTTTGAAAGAATTGTTGAAGAAAGGTCCGGTTGTAATTGTCTTTTATCGCGGCTACTGGTGTCCGTTTTGTAATAAAGAATTAAAACGGTTAGAAGATTCTTTGCAGCAGATTACAGCAAAAGGAGCAACATTAATTGCCATTACTCCTGAGACATCTGAAAATATTGATAGTACCGTAAATAAAACCGGGGCTGAATTTTCTATACTCCATGATAAAGATTTAAAAATAATGAAAGCATACAACGTTGCGTTTGAAGTTCCTGAAAATACAGTAACCCGTTATCGTAATGCCGGACTTGATTTTACAAAACTCAATGGAGAAAACGGAGCCAACCTGCCGGTGCCCGCAGTATATATCATCAATAAACAAAGCGATGTGATTTGGCGGTACTTTGAAACTGATTATAAAAAACGCCCATCGGTGCAGGCGATATTGGATAATATTAAGTAAAACCTTTCGGGGAAAAGTTAAATAAGAAATTTATTCTGGCAACAATTTCCCAATCCGACCATTTCCTCCTGCAAAGAAAACTGCATTTCCTTTTTTTGCTTTGCGGCAAACATGATATCCATCTTTACTTATCCATTGCCAGTTCATACCTCCATCTGAGGAATAATCAACGCCATTCAATCCGCAACTCACCAATCTATTTGAAGAAATAAATTCTACACAACTTCGATATCCATGTGGTGCAGTAGTTGGTGCTATCCATTCCTTTCCACCATTTTTTGTTATAAAGCAATTTTTTTCTGTCGAAGAACCAGCATTAAAATCTCCACCAACCACTACCATAATTTTAGATGCTTTCTTTTTTTTATTATTAAAAATTGCAATTGAGTTTGCACCGGTAGTTTCTTTACCCTGAATAATTGGCAATTCAACCGGATTGTTTTTAGAAAACAACCTGGATTTTAATCCACCACTTACAAAAACAGCTTCACTGGTATTTAAAGGTTTAATGTTAGTGCCGCTTGCCGCAAAGCATGCTTCACCACTATCGGCCTTTGGTCTTTTTTCAAATGGGATGTCTTGCCAGGTAGTACCGCCATCAAAAGTTCTGGTAACAAAAAAACGTCCATCAATAGGGTCGCCGATTACAATACCACTTTGTTCATTCCAAAATTCCATTGCATCCAGAAACATACCCCTGGTTTTATTTTCATACACTACTTTCCAGGTTTCGCCGCCATCATTTGTTTTTAAAATATAAGCAGGACTTTCAATTGCCATAATAATTGCGGTGGCACCATCAAATGCATCTATATCCCGAAAGTCAACTCTGCTTCTTAATGAATCATCGGGAATAAATTTTTTGGCATTAAACCATTTCCAGCTTTTTCCACCATCATTTGTTCGGCCAACCATTCCTGTAGTACCACTTACCCATGCAATATTATCATCTACTACACTCAATCCGCGGATACTTATTTTCGAACCCGAGTTCAGCAATTCAACCTTTGGTTGTGCAATAAGTGATGCGATCAGACTAAAAATCATCAGGGAAAATAAGAATCCTTTTTTCATGTTATTTTAATTGTTCTATAAATTCATTTTTAGTTACCAGTCCTTGTTTGCGCCAAACTTCTTTTCCATTTTTATAAATAATAAAAACGGGAAGAGCTTCAATATTCAATTCCTTCTGAATATCAGTATGAACACCTGCATCGATCTTTATAAATTTATAAGTAATAGTTTTATCCTTTTCCAGCTCTGTTAATACCGGTTCCATTTTTACGCATGGTGGACACCATTTTGCGCCAAAGTCCACAAGCAATACAGCATCAGCTTTAAGCAATGAATTATATTCATCCATGCTCATTTGTTTTTCGTTACTGCTACCTTCCAATTCTTTATTTTTCTTTTTCCAGGCATTTATACCACCGCTTAATTCCAATACTTCGTTGTATCCACTTTTTCTTAACCATTCAGCGGCCGCAGCACTTCTTGCACCAGAAAGGCAATAGATATAAATTGATTTATCTTTATCAATGTAACTTGTTCTTTCTTTAAATTGATCTTTATTCAGCCAATCAGCCTGAAGTGAGTTTTTAATATGTCCGTTTCGGTATTCATCTTTCGTTCTCACATCCAGGATCTGAATATTAGATTGATTAATTCCATTTTCAAATTCCTCAACCGATAAATCGGCTTTGCTTGTTTGGGAATGACAGGATAAACTCAGGAGCATAATAAAAGGGAGGAAATGTTTTTTCATTCGGAACGATTTTTGCAAACCTACTTACATTCAGTTGGATTTTTTATTTTCATTTTATTCTATAGTTGAATTCTGAAACAACAAAAAGGCGGTGAAAACCGTTATTAAAATAAGCTTATTTTTACTTAGATTTTTTTAACTCTGTAATTATGAATAGACTACTCAGCGTATTATTTTTATCAATTGCTATTTTATTTTTTGCCTGTAAAAAAGAAAGAAGTTTTGAATTACCCACGATTGCGGCACAAGGCTCATTACAGGCAGACGGAGGGGGTCTTTGTTTACCTAAAACAGTAAATGGAGTATATGTAGCTACTACAGCTTTGGTCGCCGCTACCAATTCAATTTCAGTTGATGTAAATGTTGCAGCAGCTGGTTCTTATACTATTTACACTGATACAATTAATGGATATTATTTCCGGGGTGTAGGAAATTTTACAAGTACTGGAAATGTAACTGTTAGTTTAAAGGGATATGGTACTCCTTTAATATCAGGTACAAATGTGTTTACTGTATTTTTTGATAACACACAATGTGATGTTGCAGTACAGGTGTTACCGGCAGGTGCAGGTGGTCCTGCTTCATTTACTCTAGCTGGCGCAGGTGGGGGTTGTACAGCTCCAGCTATTAGTGGTGATTATGTAATCGGAACTCCATTAACATCTGCAAATACAGTTACACTTACAGTAAACGTAACTGCAATTGGTGTATATAATATTACAACCACAACCAAACAAGGCATGACATTCTCAGGATCGGGTTCATTAACAGCAACCGGACCTCAAACAATTCAATTGAATGGAACAGGTACACCTATTGCACCTGCTGGAGCAATTTCATATCCGGTAACGGCTGGTGCAACCACTTGCAATTTCACTATCAATCTGCTTACTACGCTTCCGCCAGTTGACTATTTTCCAAGAACTGCAAACAGTAATTGGAGTTATGAAATAGGTGATAACCCACTTGATTCAGCATTGATTGTTGTAATTCCTCCAACACTTACAGTTGGTGCAAATGTTTATAATATTTTTGGAATTTCATTTGATGTTTTGGCTGG
>JANLSA010000550.1:0-19973 GCA_031362085.1 Bacteroidota bacterium
GCCCAATAATTACTTCGGTTCTAAAATAAAAAAAGAGTAAGGTGGTAGGGTTAAAAATTCATTATCATTTTTTACTTCAAATTCTTTTTCACTCCAGTGGTCAAATAACCGGGTTGGCTTCATGCCATTTCCTTTAAATGCATGCCAGGTAATATCTTGTTCTTTGTCACTGAAATTAAAAAGACAATATACCCGTTCATTACCCCATGCACGAAGAAATCCCGCAATATGCGTATTGTGCGGCGTTAACCAGGTTAAATTTTTTTTATCAGCAATAACAGAAAGTTTTTTGCGGATTCCAATGAGTTTTTGAGTGGAAGAGAAAACAGAATGTTCAACCGTTCCGGGAATTTCAATTGCTTCGTTTTTATTCCAATCAATAAGGGGACGGTGCATCCAGCGGTTATCATAACTTTTTCCGGAATCAGTTAAGTAAGAGTAATCATTGGTATGCCCTGACTCATCTCCATAAAAAAGCATTGGGGTGCCACCAATAAAAAAACATTGTGCCTGCATCAATACTATTTTGCGAATTGAAATTTCGATTGCTGCATCATCCTTATTATCCATTGCTTTTTCCAATCCGCATAAGGACGCCAATGAACCACTGATTCTTGCATCACCTGTTTTTTCATTTACAGAAAACAATGCTCCTTTAGCTGGACTGCCATTATAATTGCCGGAGTAATAATTTTTCAGATAATTTCTATGCTCATAAGGATTTTTTCCTGCATACGTTATCATCTCATCGTCGTAAGCCAAACCAATATCATCATGACATCTTGTATAAGTTATCCATGAAGTGCCATAGGGTTTTTTCAATATTTGCTCCTGGGCACTCAACATAATTTTTGTATCGCCAGTAGCTAACGCATCCCATTGTAATGCCATTTGAGTTGCATTGTATGCAAAATCACATTCTTTAGCTTCTTTATTTTCAGCACCAAAATATTTTATTATTTCTGAAGGAGCAACGATTGCTTCACCGAGCAAAGCCATTCCCGGTGTTGCAATCTGAACACATTGTTTTATTAATTGCAATAAAAGATGTGCCTGTGGAAGATTCTGACAATCCGTTCCCATTTGCTTCCAGATAAATGCAGGTGCATCGATGCGTAAAACATCAACACCCATATTGGCATAAAAGAAAATGGTTGAAAGCATTTCAATAAACACCTGTGGGTTGGAAAAATTTAAATCCCACTGGTAATTATGAAAAACCGTCATCACCCATTTATTGCACTCGGGGATGTAAGTAAAATTTCCCGGTGCTGATTCAGGAAAAATTTCAGGCATTGTTTTTTCATATTGATCCGGTAAGTTCCGCTCATTGAAAAAATAAAAATAATCCTGGTAAAATTTTTCTCCTTGTTTTGCTTTCAATGCCCACTCATGCCGGTGGGATGTATGATTTAAAACAATATCCAGCATCAGGTACATATTACGTTTACGCATTTCTTCCTGTAAGCTGATTAAGTCATCGAGTGTTCCAAAGCGATTATCTACTTTTCTGAAATCAGATACGGCATACCCGCCATCGCTTTCATTTGCGGGGCTTTCAAATACCGGCATCAGGTGTAAAAAATTTACCCCGAGGTTTTCAAAATAATCAAGTTTGTTTTGTAGCTCTTGAATGGTACCGCAAAAACGATCGACATACAAACTCATTCCGCAGAGTTGATTGCTGAGAAACCAATGTTCGGGTTCCGTTTTTAATTTATAAAAATCCCGTTCTTTTAAAATCGTATTTCTTTCATTAAAAGCAGTTTCAATTGTTTCAATAATTTTTTCAAAACTCTCTTTGTTGTCAGGATGATAAGCATAAATTTTATTAAACAAATTGCTTAACTCGCCCAGTGAAGATTGAAATCTTTCTCTGAATAATTTTTCAAAAGATTGCTTCTTTGTAGTAATGCCAGTTTGTATTTTATCAAATGCCACGGCTGATCTTATTTAAAAATTTCATTGTTTAAATTTTTGAAGGCTTCCATTGCCCCCAGGTATTCACATGTTCTTGCTCCTGCTTTATTACTGTTAAAAATTAATTTTTTCCATTCTTCAGTCGTTAATAATTTAATTTCAGCTAATGCTTTATCAGATAGCTGGTATAATAATGCTCCAACGAAAGCATCACCGGCTCCGGTAGTGTCAACGGGTTTGATTTTGATGCTGGGAATAATTTCTGTTTTGCCGTTTATACCCAGCAGTGTTCCTTCCTTTCCGATTGTTATTGCAAATACGGCATTTGTTTTTTCCAGAAAATCAGCAGCGGCGTCGGTTACTGTTTGTTTTCCGGTAAGCATCATCGCCTCTTCATCACTTACTTTAAAAAAATGACAGTTGTTTAAAAAATTCCAGCTCTGATCAATAAAAGATTGTTTATCATTTTGAAAAAGCAGGCTTCTGTAATTAGGATCAAAGCTGATGAATATCTCTTGTTGTAATGATTTTTGTAAAAGACTTTGATAAGCTGCTTGCAAGGGTCCTTGTAAAAAACCAGTAGCAGAACCAAAATGAACAATGGAAAATTCATCAAGATTAATAGCATCAACTTCATCGCGGTTTAATTGTCCATCGGCGCCGCGGTTAAAATAAAAATCACGTTCGCCATTTTCCATCAAGCTTACAAAAGCGAAAGTGGTAAAATAATTTTCATCTTGCAGCATCCATTTAGTGTTAACACCAAATGAGTTCATCACATCAATTAAATGTTTGCCAAAAGGATCTATACCAACTTTTGCAGCCAATTCAACTTTACCACCTAATGCTGCAATAGCTGCTGCAACATTAGTAGGAGCACCGCCGGGTTTTTTTAAAAAATTTTCTCCTTCGGATAATGGTTTGCCTTTATCGGTGCAAATCATATCAATTAATGCTTCTCCTATGCAAAGAATTTTTTTCATTTTCTGATTATTAATGACCACCACCAGCTGGCAATACAATATCACCCGCTATTTTTTCTGATTTTATTAAAAGTGTACAAAGTGCCGCGATGAGTAACAATACACCGGCAAATAGAATTGCATTACCCGGGTTGTTATGTAAAAAGTTTTTCAAAATAAAACCAAATGTCAATGTTTGAATAAACATAGGTATTACAATCATCATATTTATTACTCCCATATAAACTCCATATCTTTCTTTTGGTATTTCTTTCACCACCATTAGGTAAGGAATGCCCATCATACTGGCCCAGCCAACACCAAAACCCGATATGGCAACAAATAGAAAAACTTTATTATCTATAAACGGAAAGAATATAAACCCGATTCCAGCTAATAATACGCAAACAAAATGCACCCATTTTGGGCTGAATTTTTTGGCAAATCCTACTAACGCAAATGCAACAATAAACGTGATGATGTTATACCAGGCATTTACCAAACCAGCCAAACCAACCGCTTTTTCATAGAGTTCTTTATTTTCAGCAGTGGCATTATAGACAGATAGGGCAATACTTTTTGAGCTATTTTGCCAATAACAAAATAGTGCATACCATTGAAACAAATACACTAAAGCCAGTTGCCACATTATACGTGGCATTTCAGTTATCGCTTCAATGATTTCAATATTCTGAGCAAAAAGTGATTTTAGTATTCTGTTCTTATCTAATCTAATCATTACTTTTCTAATAGTTCCTCTTACAAATATTTCAGGAATGATCAACAGGATTATTGCGAGATAAGCTATAAGCGAAGTAAAAATGGAAAGGAAGAATTGTAAAACGAGCGGTGGCATCCCTTCGTTTTTCTTTCGTATCTCTTCCAATTCAGTTGAAGTCGGCGGAATTTCGGGTGTTGTTTTAATACTCCATAAAACTGACAAAACTGAACATACAGCGCCTACAAAAAAGGAAGCAAAAACCCAATTGGGGATTTTACCGGTATAGCCAATAATAATAAGAGGAAAAACAAATAATGAAACATTGGCAAGGGTTTGTCCGAAACCGGTGAAAAAACTTTGTGCCTGGAAACCGGTGGGCTGTTGTTTTGCATCTAACTTATCTGCTACAAAAGCACGGTAAGGTTCCATTGCGGTATTATTACCTGCATCCAAAATCCATAACAAACCTGCAGCCATCCAAAGAGAAGAACTGAATGGGAAAAGAAATAATGCGATACTGCAGAGGATGGCACCAATAAGAAAGTACGGTTTTCTTCTTCCAAATTTAGGATGCCACGTTTTATCACTTAAAGCACCAATAATAGGTTGAATAATTAATCCCGTTAGGGGACCTGCTAAATTTAGCCAGGGTATTTCATCGGGCTTGGCTCCTAAAAAATCATAGATGGGATTTACTGCACTTTGTTGTAATCCAAAACTATACTGAATGCCAAAGAACCCAACATTCATATTTATTATTTGCCAAAAACTTAGTTTGGGTTTTATAAATGACATATAGCAATCGTTGGGTTTGTCCAAAGATCTTCTTTGGAGGTGAATGAAACGTTGCTGAAAATAACAATGAAAGACAGATTATGAATAGGGTTTTAAATGTATTTGCTCGCAAACGATTGCAAATAATTCTTACTTCATTTAGTGTATATGCAAAAGCCGCCTCATTGCTGAGACGGCTTTTTTGTGTTAGCCCTGACGTATAAGAACAGCGTTTAATTTTTTAAGAATAACACACTTGCCTGTTGATTGGGTGATTGTAAATTATAAGAATACATTCCCGTCATTAGTGTTGATAATTCATGCGACCATGTATTTGCACCTAGCGTTACATTTTTTGTAAACGTTCTTACGGGTATGCCGTTCGCATTTAAAATTTTTATGTTCACCGTTTCGGTATGTGTACTTCTGAAATTTACATTTACAATATTGGTAAAAGGATTTGGTGATAAATGAAGTTGTGGTTCATTATTTCCCGGGACACGAATGGTTTTGCAAATTTTTGTTTCGCATCCCAATCTTGTTTTTATATAAAGACATACTTCAAAATCTCCCGCTTGTGTGTAGGTATGCGATATTTCTCTTCCTGCACCTGATGAACCATCACCAAATGTCCATCTGTAACCGATTACTTCATCATTCGGATTATGAATGCTATGTCCTCTGAATTTAAATGTTCTTGGACCCGCTAATGAATCGTACATAAACCCACCACATATATTTGATAAAGGCCTTATTACTACTTCGCGACAATCATATGCTTCGCAGCCACCAACAAATTTTACTTTCACGCATACTCTAAATACACCGGGTGCAGGATAGGTATGGCGGATTAAAAAATCAGGAGTTGGATTTGTAGCTGTCGGCATAATACAAGTGTCACTGCCATCACCAAAGTACCAGCATATTCTTTCCACTCTTCTGTTTGCAGATGAAGTAGGTGTAGCATAGAAACCACGAACCAAACTTGTAATAGAAGGGGTAATTTCAAATAAACGTACTTCACATCTTTCAACTGGAGGTATAGAAATGAATTTACATTTTTTTGCTTCGCATCCACCGTAATAAAAAATCTTTACACACACTTCATACTCACCCGGATGATAGTAGCGGTGGCCAACATAATAAACTCCGGAATAATTTTCAGGATAACTAATACATGTATCACGGCCATCACCAAATGTCCAGCATATCCTTGCAGGCTTGCGGTTTTGGCTGTTTGATGGTAATGCTTTTAATGCAATCGTCAATGGATTGTTATCCTGCAATGGTGCTCTTTCAAAATCTGCAGTACAGGTTACCGGGTTTCCTATTCTTATTTCTTTACAGCTTTTTGCTTCGCATCCACCATAATAAAGAATCTTCACGCAAACTTCATAGTAGCCAGCATGATTATAAAGATGACGGATTGTATAATTGCCAGTATAATTTTCAGGATAATTTATACAAGTGTCTGAACCATCACCAAACTTCCAGCAAATTGTTTTTGGTTTTCTATCGTTGTTATGAATTGGTAATGCTTTGAAAACTGTTTTTAATGGGTCGTTAATATCTGTTACGGGTACTCTTTCAAAATCAGCACGGCATTCATCCGGCCTTCCTACTTGCACATTATCACATTTTCTCGCTACACATCCACCATAATAAAGAATCTTCACACAAACTTCATATAAACCGGGATGATTATATTGATGTCGAACTGCATATGCACCAGTATAATTTTCTGGGTAGTTGATACAGGTATCACGGCCATCGCCAAATGTCCAGCAAATCGTTTTGGGCTTTTTATTATTGTTATGACCTGGTATAGCTTTATAATATGCTAGAAGCGGAGAGTTTGCAATCGTGACAGGCACTCTTTCAAAATCGGCACGGCATTCATCGGGACGTTCAATTACAATATTTTTACATTTATAAGCTTCACATCCTCCGAAATAAATAATTTTCACACATACATCGTATTGACCCGGTTGATTGTAATGATGCGATACAGCATATTGACCCGAATAATTTTCCGGGTAATTAATACAAGTATCACGACCATCACCAAATCTCCAGCAAATCGATTTTGGTTTTTTATTATTGTTATGAAATGGCAGTGCTTTAAAATATACATTAAGCGGCGAGTTTGAAATTGTAACAGGTACTCTTTCAAAATCGGCACGACACTCATCAGATCTTTCAATTACAACGTTTTTACATTTATAAGTTTCACATCCACCGAAATAAGTAATCTTCACACATACTTCATATTGCCCAGGTTGAGTGTATTGATGACGAACTGCAAAAACTCCGGTATAATTTTCCGGGTAGTTGATACAGGTATCACGACCATCACCAAATCTCCAACAAATCGTTTTTGGTTTTTTATTTCCATTATGAAATGGTAATGCTTTGAAATAAACTGTAAGCGGTGTATTGGATGTTGTAAAAGGTATTGTTTCAAAATCTACTGCACAACGAACAGGTATTAAAACCTGTTTACATGTTTGTGCAGATAAAACGGAGTCACGTGTATTCGATACATATCTGAAAATTTTTAAACAAACAGTATAAGTTCCTGGGGAATTGTAATGATGTCCTGTATTTTCTAATGGCAAATTCCATTCTCGGGTATTATCACCAAAAGTCCAAAGGGCACGTCTTGCGCCGGGTTCTGATCCAATAACTGAAGTATTGTTGAATGCGATCGAATTGTCGGCACCAACAATGAAAGTGAAATTTGAAACATCTGCAATTTGATTCGGAATGGGCTGGGCTAAGGATAAGTTACTAACCAGAATAAAAAATATTCCGGTGAGTAAAGCGTAAAGCTTTCTCATGTTTTAATTTTTTAGTTAGTGAATATTGTTCTTTACGCCAGAGGTGAGAAACACGGTTGCAGCCTAAAGACCGGGTTTAATCTTCAGGGTTTAAATAAATCAGAATATTTTTTTACTGAGGGATTTTACGAAACAGCCGATTGATGGTCAATAATGAACTGAATAATTTCTTCGGGGCTATGTTCTATTCTGGAGAAAGCATCATTAATATCTTCGCGGCTTACATTGGCAGCAAAAGTTTTTTCCTTTAATCTTTTCTTTACACCCTTCACTTCCATGCCGGCATATCCTTCAGGACGCATCAGGCTATATGCATGAATAAGACCACTGAGTTCGTCAAACACATATATCATTTTATCCATTTTGCTAACTGGCTCAACTCCAAAATATTTTGGTCCGTGTGAAGCAATGCAATGAATAACATCGGGGTCAATATTTCTTTTTTCTAATTCTTCAATAATAATGCGGCAATGGTCGTTTGGATTTTTTTCCCAGTCCGCATCATGAAGTAAACCTGCCAGTTCCCATTTCAATGCTGATAATGAATCTACGTTTTCTTTTTCAATAGCCCATGCTTTCATTACAGCAGCCACTTGTTTCATGTGTAGCCGAAGGCGTTCGTTTGGCACCCATTCATTTAATAATATATGGGCTTCTTCAATTGTCATCAGATTTCCGGCATTTGAAGGATTGCCAAAAACTGAGCGACCAAGATTATATATTGCCATTACACATTTTATTTTAAATATAAATATAAGAGATCGTGTTCAACAGAATTTCAAATTTTGAATGGGGTCCCGTAACTTAAAGGATAAATTTTTGTAATAAAAGTCCAACATGTCTGCCGCGAGTCGGGTAATTGTAATCCTGCTTACATCATAAAAATCAAACTCAAAATATCAACCGGTAGCATATGAAATATATGGCTATATAAATTTTAAGTAAAAAAATTTACTGTAAACCAGCGGCTTATGAGGGCGCTATAAAAAATAATTCATTTTTTCTTGGCTGCTCACAGCTCTTCCCCTTACCTTCGCCACCCCAAATAAAAAGGGAAATTTTTATGCTGTTGGGATAGCAACAGCTTCAATTAAAACAAATAAAAAGATGAGTAATTTACATTTCACTACAAAACATGCGAATGAGGCTACCGTAAAACACAACTGGTATGTTGTGGACGGTACTAATCAAACCGTAGGTCGTATGTGTGCCAGAATAGCTGCGATACTTCGTGGCAAAAACAAAGCATACTATACACCTCACGTGGACTGCGGCGATTATATTATTGTAATCAATGCGGAGAAAGTTGTATTTACAGGCAACAAACTTGAAGACAAAATGTATCAGAACTTCAGTGGCTACCCGGGTGGTCTTCGTGAAGAAAAAGCTGATAATTTACAGAAACGCAGACCCGAGATGATTGTGGAAAGAGCCGTGAAGGGCATGCTACCAAAAAATCGTTTGGGTCGTAAGATGTTTAAGAAATTATTTGTGTACGTTGGTGGCGAACATCAGCATAGTGCACAACAACCAAAAGAATTAAAATTTTAAGGCCCCTCTAACTCACCGAAGGGGAGAACGGGTGTCCGATAAAATAAAAATTTTCAAAATAACAGACTCTTCGGAAGTCTACCCTTCGGGGAGATTTAGAGAGGCTAAAAAATAAAAAATGGAAAAACAAAAAACCGGAGTTGGTCGTCGCAAAGAAGCCGTAACCCGTGTATTCGTTAGCAAAGGTGATGGCAAAATCACTGTAAACGATAAAGACTACAAAACTTATTTCCCACTGGTGTATTTGCAAAACCAGGTTGAACGTCCTTTTAAAACAGTAGATGTAACAGGTAAGTATGATGTGCAAATCAATGCTACCGGAGGTGGACTGAAAGGCCAGGCAGAAGCAGCTATGTTGGGTATTTCCCGTGTGTTGCTTGAAATTAATCCTGAATATCGTCCGGCTTTAAAAGCTGCTGGTTTATTAAAACGTGACCCACGTTCGGTGGAGCGTAAGAAATTTGGTCATAAGAAAGCAAGAAGAAGCTATCAGTTCAGTAAACGTTAATATAAAGCCGCTAGCTCATAGCTTTTGGCTATTAGCAAAACGGGAAACAAATTATACAATTTTTCACAAGCTAGAAGCTCACAGCTAATAGCTAAAAGCTAAAAAAATAATGGAAAATAACACTTCACTTCAACAGCAACTACTCGATGCGGGTGTACATTTCGGTCACCTGAAAAAGAAGTGGAACCCCAAGATGCTGCCTTACATCTTTGCTGAAAAGAAAGGTATTCATATCATCGACCTTAACAAAACGGTTGAATGTATGCAGGAAACTGCTGCTGCATTAAAACAAATTGCACGTAGCGGAAGAAAAATTCTTTTTGTTGGTACAAAAAAGCAGGCGAAAGACATTGTAAATGAATGTGCAAAAAGAGTAAACATGCCTTTTGTAACTGAAAGATGGTTGGGTGGAATGCTTACGAACTTTAATACCGTACGTAAAAGCGTAAAGAAAATGCAGAGCATTGAAAAAATGCTGGGCGATGGATCATTCGACAACGTAACAAAAAAAGAAAGACTTACACTTTCAAGAGACAGAGATAAAATGGATAAAGTGTTAGGTGGTATTTCACAACTCGGTCGTGTACCAGCAGCTTTGTTTATTGTAGATATCGGACATGAACATATCGCACTGGCAGAAGCAAAACGTTTGGGCATTACAACATTTGGCGTGGTAGATACGAATTGCGATCCGAATAAAGTTGATTTTGCAATACCCGGAAATGATGATGCAACAAAATCAATCGCAATTATCACAAACTTTATAGCTGCAGCTATTGCAGAAGGTTTGGCAGAACGCCAGGCTGCTAAAGATGATGAAGTAGAAGAAATGACGGATGATGAAAAAGAAAGAAAAGCAGCAAAACTTTTAGCAGAAGCTGAAGCAGAAGGTGGTCGTGGTGGACGTGGTCGTGGTGGTCGCGGCGGTCCCGGTGGACCAGGTGCTGGTGGACCAAGACGCAGAACACCAGGTGGTGCAGGCGGTGGTGGAAGAGGACCGGGTGGCGGAAGAAGATAGTTTGTAGTTTTTGGTTTATAGTTTTTTGTTATGAACCAAACAGGATTACTACTATTGTGCATTTGTTCCCGTATGTACGGGACTCTTGTACTATAAGAATTTTATTCAGCAAATGAGAAAATAATTTTCACATTTGCTTATTTTCTAATTTTCAAATTTTTTAAAATGTCAACAGTAGCTATAAGTGCACAGGATATAAATAAATTACGCCAGGCAACAGGTGCCGGTATGATGGATTGCAGAAAAGCATTAACAGAAACCAATGGTGATTTTGAAGAAGCCATTGACTGGTTAAGAAAACAAGGGCAAAAAGTTGCAGCAAAACGCGGCGACCGCGAAGCAAAAGAAGGTGTTGTAATTGCAAAAACAACAGACGATCATAAAACGGGTATTGTTGTTTGCGTAAGTTGCGAAACAGATTTTGTAAGTAAGAATGCAGACTTCGTGACATTTTCACAATCTATTGCTGATGCTGCAATAGCTTATAATGTAAAAAGTCTTGAAGAATTAATGAACGCCAAAGCTCCACATGCTACCGTAGCTGATTTGGTAAATGATAAATTAGCAAGTATTGGAGAAAAAATTGGGGTAACAAAATTTGAAAGAGTAGATGCAGCGTATGTAGCATCTTATATTCATGGCGCTAACCGAATTGGTGTATTGGTTGGTTTAAATAAAGAAGCTGCTGAAGCAGGCAAAGATGTTGCTATGCAAATTGCAGCATTGAACCCTGTAGCAGTAGATGCTGCAAGTGTACCAGCAAGCGTTATTGCCCGTGAGAAAGATATCATTATGGAATTAATGAAACAAGACCCGAAGATGGCCGGTAAGCCTGATGAAATGCTGGCAAAAATTGCAGAAGGTAAAATGGGTGCATTCTTTAAAGAACAAACATTAACAGCACAGGCGTTTGTAAAAGATGCAGGTAAAACGGTTGCTGATTATCTAAAAGAAAGCGGTGATGTGAAAGTAACAGAGTTTAAGAGAGTAGCGTTAGGGTAACATTTATTTTAATGAATTCAATTTATATCAGGGAGCTATATAAGCTCCCTTTTTTATTAGCTAATTGTTCTGTTGTAATTAAGCAGTCAAGGTATCGTAAACCATTACCTTATTCCATAAATGTTTGCATTCCTGAACAAACTTTAAATGTATCGGATCAGATTGATAGCTTTCCTGCTCTGCATCATTATTAAAATACAATAACCAGGAAACGGAATAACTGCTGTCAATCACATCTCGCCGGGTGCTTGCTGGTATTCCGATATTAAAGGATTGAATGGAACTGACTTTAGAAAGTTTCTTCAATCCATCAATCAAGCTTTTTTTATCGGCCTCACTTTCGGGGTTGTGTAGCCAGAAATAAACATGATGAATAAACATGTTGTAATGAACTTTTTAGTTTTTAGTATCCAATATTATAGGGGCATTGCCCTTTCCCATTACAATAATTTTTGCATTTTGTGAAAGTGCAATCTCTTTCATTGCTTTTATCTGTTCGTACTGAAGCTGATTATCTGTTAAGCCAATATTAATTATACGCTGATAGTCGGAAATACCCTGTGCCTCCACTCTTTTGCGTTCAGCTTCCTGCTTTTCTTTTTGCAAAACAAATTGCATTTTTTGTGCATCCTGCTCGGCATTTATTTTTTGTTCTATTACTGCTTTTACTGAAGCTGGTAACGTGATATTGCGAACCAATAGATTTTCCAGCTGCAGCCCTCTTTTCTTAAATTCATCATCTATACTTTTATAAATGCGACTTTGAAATTCATCTCTTTTAGTAGAGTATAAAGATATAGCGTCATAATAAACAGCATTATCACGGATTTTGGTACGGGCAATTGGTCGTACAATTTTTTCCTGGAAATCATTACCAGTTTCTCTTAGCAGTAGTGGAGCATCTGATTTATTTACCCTGAATAAAACGGTAAGGTCAATGGTTACTTCCAGCCCATCTGCTGTTAATACCCGAATAGCATCATCACCTGATTTTCCTCCTTCATCATGCACACCACTCATCGTATAGTTCAATGTTTTTATATCTACTTTTTCAACTTCATATAAAGGATTAATAAAATGCAGGCCACTTTCAAGTACATCACTCTGCATTTTACCAAACAATTTTTTTACACCCACCTGGCCTGCATCTACCTGAACAAAACAACTAATAGCTATACCAAGTGCTATGATAAAAACGCCTACAAGACGAAGTGTGCCGGCATAGCGACCCACATTTTCTACTGTACGAACAGCAAAGCCAGCAATAAGTACAGCGATTCCAAGGATAATGAGAAACATAGTTTTAAATATTAGAGCATAAATGTATGTTGTTTTAAATTCTGACTGAGTAATAAAACCAAAATTCAGATTAAGAAGCTTCTATTCTGCTGCAAATTTGTAATCCCTTAATATCCCCATATCAATTCCTCAAATCCTTATCTTCGCACCGTACCACAAAAAATACAAATCCTCTATGTTACCTAAGTACAAACGCATTCTTCTAAAACTTTCCGGCGAAGCCCTTATGGGTAATAAAAATTTTGGATTCGACACAGATGTTATTTCCAATTATGCAAAGGATATTAAAGAAGTTACAGATCTTGGCGTACAGGTAGCAATTGTAATTGGTGGGGGAAATATTTATCGTGGTATGAATGAAGCTGAAACCGGAATAGAACGGGCACATGGCGATTATATGGGAATGCTTGCAACCGTTATTAATGGAATGGCATTACAAGCAGGACTTGAAAGAATTGGTGTTTATACCAGATTGCTTAGTGCAATAAAAATGGAACAGATAGCAGAGCCTTATATTCGTCGCCGTGCAATCCGACATGTAGAGAAGGGAAGAGTTGTAATATTTGGCGCAGGAACCGGGAACCCATATTTTACAACCGATACGGCGGGTTCATTAAGAGCAATTGAAATAAGTGCCGAAGTAATTTTAAAAGGTACAAGAGTCGACGGTATTTATACTTCTGACCCGGAAAAAGATCCTTCAGCAACCAAGTATGGTGTAATCACTTTTAAAGAATGTATGGAAAAAAATTTAAAAGTAATGGATATGACTGCCTTTACACTTTGCCAGGAAAATGAATTGCCAATTATTGTATTTAACATGAACAAGCCCGGTAATCTTCGCCGCGTTGTTACCGGTGAAAAAGTGGGAACACTCGTAAAGGGATAATTACTCCGTATTTTGTCTATTCTTTTTTGCAGTCATAATTCTATCTTGTGGTTGTTTTTAACATCCTCCTTCCTGCGAAAAACTAACCAGTAATCAAATGGTTATTTTTTATTGTTGTAATACCCTACTACTGCAATCATGAACAATCTATCATTATCCATTGCCGAAATTATTATTCTGCAATCCGGTGCTATCGTACTCGGATTTGTTCTCCAGCATTTTTTTATAAGTAAAAAGAAGCCAGTGCCACTACACGACAAAGAGCAACAGGTAAGCATTGCTATGGATATGAAGATGCAGCATACGCAGGAGCTTGATATGAAAGACCGGGAATTAAGAAAGCTAAAAGAACAACTGACAGATGCAGAAGAAAATAATACAATTTATTTAATAGAAATAGAGGAGCGGAGTAAGGAATTAAAGAAAATAAAAAATCAAAAAGAAAATACGGCTGGCGAAACGGTACAAAGCAATTTTGAACTGACACAATTGAAACAAGAATTAACTGAAGTAAAACAAGACAATAAAATTTTTCAAATAGAAATAGAAGAGCAGTTAAAAGAATTAAAAAAGCTCAGGGCTGAATTAAGTAATGCTGCGATAAAAGAAATTGTTATTGATAATTCGGCAGAAATTGCTCAATTAAAAAATCAGTTGAGTGATGCTATGGGTGATAAAGAAATATTTCAGATAGAAGCAGAAGAGTTGCGTCGCGAAGTAAAATTATTGAAAACAAATCTTGAACAAGCTTCAAAAATTTCTGCACCAGCCGTAAGCAGCAACATCAGTCATTATGACCAACTGCAACAAGCACAACAAAGTTTGAAACAGGAGAATGAACGGATAGGCCGTTTGCTTGATCAGATAGATATGATAAAAGAAAAAGAGGAAAAAGAAAAAGAAATGCTAAATGAAAAGGAAGCTTTGTACAACGAACTGAGTGGGCTGAAAGAAATGCTGAATCAAAAAGAAAAAGAGATGATAGCCATTCAGCAAAAAGCAAACCTGACCCGGGAAATGACTTCGATGCTGGATAATGCCTATTCAGAATTTAATATACTCCAGGATAAAATGCACAAGCTGGAAGTGCAGGTAACCACTAGCCGGATGACGAGTATGGAATTAGAAGATTTGAAAGAATCCTATTACCGCCTGAATAAAGATTATGAAGAACAAAAAATAAAATTGAATATTTCTGTAAGTGAAAAGCAACAATACTTTAAAGAGCTAACAGAAACAGAAGAGAAACTAAAGGAAGCAAATTTTCAGCGGCAGCAATTGCAAAAGAAAGTAGCTTATTTAGAAGAACTTAGCAGAGATATGGCAGCTATGGCAGATGCAAATAAAAAATTAGAAGTTCAGATACGCCGTATTGGTGAATTAGAAAGTATGTTGAATGTAACCGAAGAGGAAAGAGACCGTTTAAAAAATCAGGTAAAGAGCTAGTAATTTATTAGGAATGAATTCCATCATCCATTCAAAGAATGCCCGGAGACGGGTATTTTTTTTGTTTAAATTTTATTGCAAACCGAATTGGCATAACTTTGAATTCGATAATGACTACTATGCAAAATTCTATTTCAGCAATACGGGAAGAATATTCTCAAAAACAATTGACAGAAGATAAAATTGCAAACAATCCAATTGATCAGTTCAATAAATGGTGGAATGAAGCCATACATGCAAAAATTGTTGAAGTAAATGCAATGACATTGGCAACAGCATCTGCCGATGGTTTCCCAGCTGCCAGAATTGTATTATTAAAAGATTTTGGAAATAAAGGGTTTTCTTTTTTTACTAACTACGAAAGTTATAAAGGAAAACAGTTAGAAGAAAACCCCAAAGGCTGTCTTGTATTTTTCTGGAAAGAATTAGAAAGGCAGGTGCGTATTACAGGATTGGTAGAAAAATTAAGTGCGGCAGAAAGTGATTTATATTTTAATTCAAGACCCGAAGCAAGCAGAATAGGTACTCACATTTCAGCTCAAAGCCAGGTTATTGAAAGCCGCGACTGGCTAGATAATAAGTTTAATGAAATGGTGAAAGAGCTTGAAGGAACAAATATTCAACGACCACAAAACTGGGGAGGCTATATTTTAAGACCAGTTATCATTGAATTTTGGCAAGGGAGACCCAGCCGTTTACACGATCGTATTCAGTACTCCATTCATAATGATAGCACCTGGAAAATTGAAAGACTTGCACCTTGATTGGAAATTGATATTGGTAATTAGGAATTGGGAAGGCTGAAGAAAATTTCCAATTCCTAACTACAAATTTCCAAATACTTAAGAAGCTTTTTTCTTTGCAGCAGCGATTTTTTTCTTCTTGGCAATACTTATAGCCGGACGGCTTTTACCAAACGAGCCTTGAAAACGTTTTCCTTTTGCAGTTTTTTTATCACCTCTACCCATAAAATAAATTTTTTAATAAATAATTGAATTTTTTTCTGAACTGAAAAAGCCCCGATACAGAATGAGTACTGAGGCTTTTTAAAAAGTTAATGAGCCAATGCAGAGACATTACAGTGTCATCACAGTGACATTACATTTTCGCAGCAAGATCTTTTCCTGCTTTAAATTTTGCCACATTTCTTGCTTTGATGTTTATCTCAGCACCGGTTTGCGGGTTACGTCCTTTACGGGCTTTTCTTTTAGAACGGGAGAAAGTTCCAAAACCAACGAGTGTTACTTTGCCGTTTCCTTTCAAAGTTTTTGTAACAGCTTCAACAAAAGAATCGAGAGCAGCACCTGCTTGCCCTTTTGTAATTCCGGCATCTCCGGAGAGTTTGTCTATTAAATCTGCTTTATTCATAACAACTATTTTTTAATGATTTAGTATGCTGCAAATGTAAATGCTTTTTGATACCGCCAAAATTTATTTTTCAAATTCCAGCAGTTATTCAATCTTATGTAAGCCGCTTGGGGCTTGAATTGTGTAAGTGCATTGGAAATTGCAATTTTTAGAGGGCAAATTGAATGCTTTGAAACCCTTGCTGGTGGCTATTTTCAAAACTCATCTTTTCAAATGCAGGCAGGCACTGAGTTTGGCGGCATGACGATGGGTCTTTATTGAAAATTAGACATAAAAATTTCTTTGCACACTCAATGCACAATCTGCATCAGCGAACGAAATGCTACAATCGAATCTCCCCATTTTTCATTAACTTTTTTGCGCATTGTTCCGGCATACTCATTTATGTATCGCTGATAGTCTTCTTGAGTTTCTGCATGATATTGTACCGTGTAAGTTTGTCCATCTTCATCATCTACTTCCAACAACTTACAAAGTGTGGCATTTGTAAAACAACCGGTATTTATTACATCAGGGATATGTTCATCTTTCATCCATTGCAGCCAGGTGGCTGCAATATTGTTATCGGGTTTTGAGGTTACATTGTAGAGAATCATATTTATTATTTTATTTCGAGATATACCGGGCAATGATCGCTATGTTTTACATCTGGAAATATTTCCGCATCTTTTAAATTCTTTTTCAACGCATCAGTTACATTTATATAATCTATCCGCCATCCTTTATTATTCAGCCTCACCGTAGGAAAACGCTGGCTCCACCAACTATATCGGTGTGGTTCCGGATGAAATTCACGGAATGTATCTACCCAACCGGTTTTTAAAAATTTTGTCATCCATTCTCTTTCTGCGGGTAAAAAACCGCTGTTATTTTTATTTCCTTTTGGGTCGTGAATATCTATTTCATTATGTGCAATATTATAATCACCGCATAAAATCAATTTCGGATTTTTCTTTTTTATTTCTTCCAACCAGTTAAAAATTTCATCAAGCCATTGGTATTTAAAACCCTGCCGTTCATCACCACTTGTGCCACTGGGGAAATAGGCATTTATCAATTTTATATCTTTAAAATCCAATTGTATCACTCTTCCTTCATCATCACTTGCTTTATGCCCATTGCCATAAATTACATTGTCCGGTTTTATTTTTGTAAAAACGGCAACTCCACTATACCCTTTTTTTTGTGCACTGTACCAGTAATGGTGAAAACCTAAATCTTCTAATTGTTTTACATCTACATCACCTTGTGTGGCTTTTGTTTCCTGTAAACAAATAATATCTGCGGGATTTGTTTTCAGCCAATCTATAAATCCTTTTTTAATTGCCGCTCGTATTCCGTTTACGTTGTAAGAAATTATTTTCATAATAAACTATTGATTAATTTGTCAGGCAATTTACATACTTACATTCAAGCAATATAAAAACAAATGGCTGAAAAAATTATTCCCTCAAAAGAATCAGTTTATCTCGAAGGTCCAAAAAGCCGCAGTTTCGAATTGGGTTTTGCTCTTCGTGTTTTCTGGCAATTTCTCAAAGGATTTCGTTCACTACATTTCGCCGGGCCTTGTATTACAGTATTTGGTTCCGCAAGGTTTAAAGAGGATCATATTTACTATAAAACCGCCGTTGAATTTGGAAAGCGAATTGCTGAAATGGGGTTTACTACTATCACGGGCGGTGGTCCGGGTATTATGGAGGCAGCTAACAGGGGTGCTTTTGAAAATGGTGGGCAAAGTATCGGATGTAATATTGAATTGCCTTTTGAACAAAAACCAAATCCGTATGTACATAAAACGGTAACCTTCGAGCATTTTTTTGTACGCAAAGTGTTGCTTACAAAATATTCTTATGCATTTGTTATTATGCCCGGTGGCTTTGGTACCATGGATGAATTATTTGAAATACTTACATTGGTACAAACAAAAATGGTACATCAGTTTCCGGTTGTATTATATGGTAAAGAATACTATCATGAGTTGTGGGAGTATTTTAGTCATATGGCAGATAAAGGAGCTATTAACCGGGAAGATTTATCACTGGTTCTTATAACAGATGATTTAGACGAAGCGATGCAGCATATTGGAACTTATATTAATCAGTATTATAAAGTGAAACTCCGCAAACGGTACTGGTGGTTATTGGAAAAACGATAATACTTGTATTTCTATAAAGCGTTAAATTCACGTTTTTATTTTTATAAAGACCGGGTAATTTAGTTTTATATATTTCTTAATTATCGTCTTACTGAATAATTCTCCCAAATAGTTTGAATGATTAAAAACATTTCTTCTTTTATAAAATTAAAACCAGTACTGGCAGTTGGATTTCTGTTTGCAACGAGCAGTTTATTATTTGGTATATGGGTAGTTGCTATTCCCTCTATTAAAGAACGACTGCATTTTACTGATGGTAGTTTGGGTTTGTCCTTATTACTTTCTCCACTGGGGGCATTGACCGGCGTTTTTCTTTCTACAAAAATTTTCAGCAGAATTTCAGCAGGCAAATGGATGGCATGGGGGTATATTTTATTTGCTTTACTAATGATTTTACAAATAAATGCAGTAAGCAGGTTGATGCTTTGGATTTGCCTTTATTTTTTTGGCATAGTTGGTTTTTTAAATGGTGTATCATCTAATGCAACAGTAAATATTTTAGAAAAAAAATATAACCGGCGCATGATGAGCACTTGTCATGGAATGTACAGTATGGGCGGTGGTATAAGTACAGGGCTTGCAGCAATCTTATTCAGCTTTGGCATTCCATCGGGCTGGCAAATCGTTTTGATTGCTGTAATTGTGAGTATCGTAATTTTATTAAACCATAAACATTTATTGGCTCATACAAATATTTTACATACAAGCTCTGGATTAAAACTGCCTTCATTAACCATACTCGGTATTTCATTTATTTGTATGGTGGTATTTATGGCAGAGGGTTGTGTGGCAGACTGGAGTGCTATTTATTTAAAAGAATCATTGCATGGTGCCGAAAAAATTGCCGGGCTTGGATATACGGGTTTTGCAATAGCCATGACAATCGGACGATTGAATGGCGATAGCATTATTACAAAATACGGCAGTAAAAAAGTTGTTGTTACCGGTGCATTGCTTGCTGTAATTGGATTTTCTATTGTTGTATTTGCTTCTACTGTATTACCGGCTATTGCAGGTTATATATTAATTGGTTTTGGATGTTGCTGTATTGTACCGGTACTATTTAGTGCTGCAGCAAATATACCCGGCGTAAGTACCGTTGAGGGTTTTGCTATGGTTACAACAGGAGGGTTAATCGGATTTCTCACCGGGCCATCTGTTATTGGTTTTATTTCCGAGAAAATAAATCTTTCGACCGGGTTTGCTTTATTAATTTTATTAATGCTTGCTGCTGCATTTACTGCCTGGCGAAATAAATTTTTATCGACTACTGTTATTACTAAAACAGAACTTCCGAATGATGAACAAATCTATTAACACAATTATTTTTGATTTAGGTGGCGTATTGATTGACTGGAACCCGTCTTATGTTTTTAATGAAACGTATTTTAAAACCCCGGAGCAACGAAACTTTTTTTTTGAAAATATATGTACCAGTGACTGGAATGAAAACCAGGATGCCGGTTACCCCATTGCAAAAGCAACTGAAGAAAAATTGGCAGAATTCCCCGAATGGGAGA
>JANLSA010000023.1:0-4237 GCA_031362085.1 Bacteroidota bacterium
GCAAAATCATGTGCTTCCTGTACACTGATTGAACTTAACATGGCAAAGCCTGTTGTTCTTGCTGCCATCACATCCTGGTGGTCACCAAAAATAGAAAGCCCTTGAGCGGCTAATGAACGGGCTGCCACATGAAATACTGCAACAGTTAATTCACCCGCAATTTTATACATGTTGGGTAACATCAGCATCAAACCCTGTGATGCGGTAAACGTTGTTGTGAGTGAACCGGTTTGTAATGCACCATGTACCGTACCGGCTGCGCCTCCTTCACTTTGCATTTCTATTACATCGGGCACATTTCCCCAGATATTTTTTATTCCTTTCGATGCCCATTCATCGGCAAGCTCTGCCATGGTAGATGAAGGGGTAATGGGATAGATGGCGCAAACTTCATTGACACGATAGGCTACATAGGCAGCTGCTTCGTTTCCATCAATCGTTGCGATTATCTTTTTATTTTTTGACATCTGTAGTTGAATTAACAGGTTCTGGAATCATTTCAATGGCATGGCAGGGACATTGTTCGTAACAAACCGCACAACCAGTGCAGGCATTATAGTTGAACTTATAGCGATTACCTTTTCCTAATTTAATAATTGCATCTTCAGGGCAGGCACCAAAACAACCATCACATTCAAAGCAGTTGCCACAACTTAAACATCGCTGTGCTTCAAATCTTGCTTCTGGTTCTGATAAGCCACCAATTACTTCATCAAAATTTTTAACTGCATCAACAGGAGAAAGTTTATCCTGTTCTTTTTGTGGTGCATCTGTTTGATACCACATATGTAACTTCCGGTAACTGGCCGTTGGATGCTTATCAGGTTTCAAAAATGCTTTTCGCTTTAAATAACTATCAATATAACGGGCTGCTTTTTTACCCTGCCCAATTGCAATCGTTGAACTCCTGTTCTCACCCGGCAACATATCACCACCGGCAAAAATGCCTTCACTTCCGGTCATGCGTTGCGCATCAATCACTACTGTTCCATCATCATTTATTTTTATCGCTGGAATAGAACGAAGAAAACCTGAATCAGTTTCCTGTTTATTTGCATTAATCAAAACATCAGCATCAATCTTTTCAAATTCATTGGTGCCAACCGCTTTCCCATTTTCCACTTTCATTTTCTCAAGCGTAATCACATGTTTTTTAATGCTGCTGATACTTCTTAACAATTGTACATCCACACCTTCGGCCAGTGCATCTTCTGTTTCATAATCATAGGCGGGCATTAATTTATTATCGCCAGGAAAATAAACGGTGACTTCTGAACCAAATCTTTTTATAATCCGGGCAAGGTATAAAGCCAGTTTACCTCCACCATATACCACTACTTTTTTTCTCACATATGGAGATGAGTTTGATTTTACTTCATTAAAAAAAGAAAAAGCATCAGTGATATAAACAGAATCATCATGCTGAAATTCTTCCTTGCGAATCAGCTGGGCACCGATGGAGAGAAAGACTGCATCAAAATTTCCTGCTTCTTTTTCACTAAGCACATCCTTTACTTTATAATTCAAACGGATTTTTATTCCTGTTCTCAGAATACGATCAATTTCAAAGTCCAATATTTCTTTTGGCAAACGATAATCCGGAACACCCGTCCATAACAAACCACCCGGATGACCACCGGCTTCATAGATTTCAACCTCATGACCCATTCGGGATAAATGATAAGCTGCTGATAAACCTGAAGGCCCTGAACCAATTACTAAAACTCTTTTCCGAGTTGTAAAGGCTACAAATTGAATTGGCCATTTTTGTTTTATTGCTTCGTCACCAATAAATCTCTCAACAGCATGAATATTTACAGTTGTATCAATATGAGTTCTGTTGCATCCGGTTTCACATGGCTTAACGCATACCCGACCCATGAGTGCCGGAAATGGATTGTCTTCAACCAATTTTTGAAAAGCTTCAAAATAATTTCCAGCCTGTGCATATGCCATCCATGCCTGAATATTTTCACCAGCCGGACAAGCACTATTGCAGGGTGGCATAAAATCAACATAGACGGGACGGCGAAAACGTTTGGGTCCAGTGCCTTCCGAATGAGTGGACAGGTCAACTGGTTTGGTAATGTCAGGTGCAGACATGGTAATCGTTTTGTGAGGGATAAGAAAACTTATCCTTAAAAATCCGAAATAACTTAAGCAAAGTAGAATCTGAAGTATTTCAACAGGTTGACTTAATTCAAGCAGGAAAATGATTCCGGTCATAAAACCCGGCAGTATGTAGAGTTGGAAAAACCTTTAAAATAATAAAAGCTCCGAAAACAGTTCCGGAGCTTTATTAAACAAAATTTATTTATTTATGAAACAGCTTTTAACACAATTTCTTTCAATTTATCAATCGGAATTCTCTCCTGCTCCATCGAATCTCTGTGACGGATAGTAACTGTGTTATCTTCTTTGCTCTGGTGGTCAACTGTAACACAAAACGGTGTACCCAATGCATCCATGCGGCGATATCTTTTGCCAATGGAATCTTTTTCTTCATAAAAACATCTGAAATATTTTTTACAATCATTCATGATGCTTTCTGCTATTTCCGGTAAACCATCTTTCTTAGTTAACGGAAGAATAGCCAGCTTTATCGGTGCAAGTTTGTTTGGAAATTTTAAAACCACCCGGCTGTCGGGTTTTTCTGGTGTGCTTAAATCCTGCTCTTCATATGCCTGACTCATCACGGCTAGAAACATACGGTCAAGACCAATAGACGTTTCAATTACATAAGGAATATAATTGCCATATGGCTTACCCGTTGCCGGATCAATATCATTATCAAAATACTGTTGTTTCTTTTTGCTGTATTCCTGGTGCTGCTTCAAGTCAAAATCAGTTCTTGAATGAATTCCTTCCAGTTCTTTGAACCCTATTGGAAATTCAAATTCAATATCGCAGGCAGCATCGGCATAATGTGCAAGCTTCACATGGTCATGAAAACGATATTTATCTGCCGGCATGCCCAAACTCTTGTGCCAATCCAATCTAATCGCTTTCCATTTCTCATACCATTCTTTTTGTGTGCCGGGGCGGATGAAGAATTGCATTTCCATTTGCTCAAACTCCCGCATACGAAAAATAAATTGCCTTGCTACAATCTCATTCCGGAATGCTTTACCTATTTGTGCAATACCAAAGGGGATTTTCATTCTCCCGGTTTTTTGCACATTTAAAAAGTTTACAAAAATGCCCTGTGCAGTTTCAGGTCTCAGGTAAATTTTATTATCCTCTTCTTCAGTTGAAATAGTAGAACCGAATTCTGTTGAGAACATTAAATTGAACTGGCGGATATCGGTCCAGTTGCAGGTTCCGCTTACAGCACATTTCATTTTATTATCCTCAATCAGTTTTTTCAAACCTGCAAAATCATCTTTGGCAAGTAACGCATCCATTGCTGCCAAAATATCCTTTGCCAATTGCTCATTGCCCGCAGCTAATTGTTCTTCTGCAAAACTTTCTATTAGATGATCAACACGGTATCTTTTCTTGCTGTCTTTATTATCAATCATCGGGTCGTTGAAATTATCAACGTGGCCCGATGCTTTCCAGGTGGTAGGATGCATAAAGATGGCCGCATCTATACCTACTATATTATCATGCATGCGGGTCATGCTGTCCCACCAGTAATCTTTGATATTCTTTTTTAATTCACTTCCCATCTGGCCGTAATCATATACTGCCTGAAGGCCATCATAAATTTCGCTGCTGGGAAAAATAAATCCATACTCCTTACAATGAGAGATAATTGCCTGGAACCTGTTGCTGTCGTTTGCCATAGGCGGCAAAAATAAGGACTAAGAATTACATGATTGTTAGTAATAGAAGGAATTAACCCGGCTTATTCTTTCTTCTCCGGAATTTCAATCACCGTCTTTTCTTCCGGCTGCTGCTGAATAGATTTTTCTGATTCTACTTCAATCTGCTGCACCCAAACTGCATAATCATTCGGGTAAATTCTCGATCCTGTATGCGCTGCATATACATGGGTAAAAGCGGCACCAAAATAAAGTATCATGGCAGAATAATAAACCCATAGAAGGATTACAATAATAGAACCTGCCGCACCATACGCAGAAGTCATGCGACTATGACCAAGATAATAACCAATAAGAAATTTACCGGCCATAAATAAAATAGCAGTTACAAATGCCCCTACCCTTACATGTTTCCATTGTACCCGTGCATCGGGCAACACTTTGAAAATAGCGCCAAAGATGAAAGTGGA
>JANLSA010000039.1:0-3473 GCA_031362085.1 Bacteroidota bacterium
TAATATTGATTATGGCGACAACAGGACTTTGTTCCTGTGGGCAAGGCAGTAAATCAACACCATGTACTGTTGATATAGAAACAATAAATTCGGTAAGGAAATATGAGTATGCTGATTCTATGGGTAAGCGTCTGATAATAAATAACAGTGTCCCAAAAGGTGGAATGAAATACACTGACCCTAATGGCGAGGTATATAGTTATGCTGTATTTTGGACTCGGATAATCAATGAAACAGATAATCCTCTTGAGTTGAAGATTGACTTTCCTGTGAATTCATTTGAGCTTCCGTATTTAACTGGTAAATACTTTAAAACATTGGTTCCTCCCGACACAATGACACTTGATAAAGAACCCTTGTTTAATTATGGTCTTACAGATTTAGAATCTTTTTTAGATAAGAGTATTCATAAATCGTCTTCGTTGAAAAGAACTATTAATCCAAAAGAATCGAGTGGTTTTTATGTTGTAATACTCTCTAATCATGGAGCAGGCGGTGCATTGCGAACTGGACTTAGCTTAAAAGGGCAAAATCTCTTTTATAAAATTTCCGTATACAACAACAGTACTCCTGAACTACCATTAATATACAATAATGAAATTAATTGCGGAAGTATAAATTTAAAAAATTTGATGTTAAAGAAATAAACAGACAAGACACATCAATGAATCTAAATCGCTTCGGACAACCTGCATCGGAACTTCAAATAGTTGTGCTTCGGACGAACAGCAAGGCAGCCGATAACATAAGACCTGCCTACCCGCAGGCAGGTTAAAAGAAATTTTTAAAAAAAGCCTGTCCCGATTTTTCTTCGGGAGGCTTTGCCTTCCTACCAGCAGGTAGGTTCGGTAATCAATCCGCCAGCTGGCGGAGCTTCTAACAAGCAGTAGTGTTTCCTCCAAAGGAGTCCCTTCGGGATAATCCCTTCTTTCAAAAACTTTCCATCAGAGCTTCGCTCTTCTTTCCTTCTTCCTTTACTGAAATAAAATATTTTTCAAATAAAATTTTGTGCAACCAATTTATTGCACATATATTTGCAACTGATTTATTGCATAACAAACGAATCACTAAAATGAGAAGAGATGTATTTCAGGCATTAGCCGACCCAACACGAAGGGCAATATTGTTTTTGCTTGCTTCACAAACAATGACTCCCAACGCAATTGCCGAAGAATTTCATACCAGCCGGCAAGCTGTTTCAAAACACATTCAGATGCTTACCGAATGCGAATTGGTAAAACAAGAACAACAAGGCAGGGAAATTTACTACTCACTTGAAATTAAAAAAATGAAAGAGATTGATAAATGGTTAAACCAATTCAGAAAAACCTGGGAAACTCAATTTAATCAGCTTGACAAAGTATTATCAACCTTGTCTGCCGACAGGCAGGCAATTAAAAAACAAAAAAAATGAACAACAACTTGCTATTTGATTTTACGGTTGACAAATCAACAAAAACGGTATTCATAACCCGGGAATTTGATGCCGGCCTTTCGCTGGTATGGGATGCTTTTACCAAAGCAGAAATCCTTGACCAATGGGTGGCACCTAAACCCTGGGCCTCAAAAACAAAATATATGAATTTTGAAGTTGGCGGTAAAAGATTTTATGCGATGGTAAGCCCCGAAGGACAAGAGCGATGGGCAATACAGGAATATACTTCCATTACCCCAAAAACCAATTTTAAAATATATAATGCTTTTGCTGACGCAGCTGAAAATCCTGAATCGACCGGTTCTGAATGGGATTACAATTTCAGTGAACAAAACGGAAAGACAAAAGTGAGTATTACTATTTACAATGAATCTCTTGAACGCTTAGAGAGGATGATTGAAATGGGCTTCACAGAAGGATTTAAAATGTCAATGAACAATTTAGAAAATCTATTGACAACTTTATCGCAACGATAGTGAGTAGACCTGTGGTGAGCGAAGTCGAACCAAAGAAAATTTACAAACACATTACCAACGGGGATGCTGAAAACCGAATAGAGTAAGCATAAAATAAAAAATCAAAAAAAAATATGGCACTTATTAACCCTCACATCAACTTCAATGGCAATGCCGAAGAAGCATTTACCTTTTACAAATCAGTATTTGGTGGCGAGTTTGCAAAAATTATGCGTTTCAAGGACCTGTCAAGTCCTGAATTTCCGGTAGCAGAAAATGAAGCAAATAAAATAATGCATATTGCTTTGCCTATTGGTAAAAATATTTTAATGGCCAATGATGTCCCGGAATTTATGGGACGAACAAATGAAAATGAAAACAGGTCTAAAATATCAATTAGTACAGAAAGTCGTGAAGAGGCTGACAAATTATTCAATGGACTTTCAGTAGGCGGGCAAATAGAAATGCCTATTGCCGACAGTCCCTGGGGTTCATATTTTGGAATGTTTAGAGACAAATATGGAATTGAATGGATGGTTGACTTTGACCAAAATTATAAAGGAAAGGTATAAGCTTATGAACGTACAAGAACAAATCAAAAAGTATATTACCAGCCAACCTGAACCAAAACGCAGTGACATGCAAGCGTTGCACCACATGATTCTGCAAGTAATGCCAGCATGTAAATTATGGTTCCTGGATGGCAAAGACAGTGAAAATAAAACGGTTTCTAATCCGAATATAGGATATGGATGTTACGCCATAAAATATGCTGATGGAACAACCCGGGAGTTTTATCAAATTGGTATCAGTGCAAACAAAACCGGAATCTCTGTCTATATCCTTGGTATCAAGGATAAGAAATATTTAGCCCAAACATTTGGGAAAAAACTCGGCAAGGCAAGTGTGACGGGGTATTGCATTAAATTCAAAACACTGAAAGATATAAACATTGATATACTTGAAGCGGCAATACAATATGGTGTTGAGGCTACGAACTAAGTACGAATTTAAATTCCCGCACCTGCGGGATGCCTTGAACGAGCAGTAGCACTAACGCATAACATAAAACCTGCCCGCCGGCAGGCCGGTCCTTTCTTTTAAAAATTACAATCATTAAAGCTGCGCTTTTCTCCCCTTCTTCATTACCTGCAATGCTTGGGCGACCTGCTAACATGAATCTGACTGCAAGAAATTAAATTGATAGAGAAACGAACCTGCCGAAACAAAAAGAGAAATAATTACTCACCGTTTAACCGTCACTCTTAAAAAAGTGGCAGGTATGGAAGTGGTATTAGCTGCTTTGCTTTTATTTTGGCTGTTAAACAAAACTTCTAATTCATTCTGCAATTCTAAAGCCTTGCCATTTTTTTCAGCCGCTTCAAATGCATTCATAGTAGGTCCGTAATATGTTTTGAATGTGTTGACGAGTTCTGATGGTGAAAAAGGTGCATTGAATGTAAAAGTATCTCTGACAAATGAGATGTTATCTTTCGCCACACCAGCATTTTCAAAACGTTCTGTAACATTATTCTCTACACCCCACAACATAGGACTAATAAAGCCATCCGGTGGTGGTGGTG
>JANLSA010000062.1:0-10931 GCA_031362085.1 Bacteroidota bacterium
CCAGCATGCGGGGTTCTATTACCGAAGTCCACATTCGTTGCCCCACATTAGTTTGCAATCTTTTTAAGCGGTACACACTATTGTCAAACACTTTTACTGATGCCCCTAAAGCCAGGGCAGCCCTTGCAGCATATTCCCCTACTATACCTGCACCAATGATAATAACTTTTGTGGGAGCTACACCGCTGATACCACCCAGCAACACACCTTTTCCATGATTTGCCGAACCCAAATATTGTGCAGCAATTAACGTAACGGCACCGCCTGCAATCTCACTCATACTTCGAACGATGGGATAAGTGCCACTATCATCTTTTAAATTTTCAAATGAAATAGCGGTTATTCTTTTATCCATCATGGACTGTAGCAATTCTCTTTTCAATACCGAAAGATGAATGGGTGAGATGATAATCTGATTTTGTTGCAGCAAGGGTAAATCTTCTTCAATAATGGGAGCACTCTTTACTAAAATTGGGGCTTTAAAAATTTCAGCACGGTCGTAAACAATTTTTGCACCTGCTTCACTATAATCTTTATCACGAAAATGCGAGGCATCGCCTGCGTTATGCTCTATCATCACATTATGACCATTACTCACCAGTACACTTACCGCATCAGGCGTTAAGGCAATCCTGTTTTCCTGAAAAGCAATTTCTTTTGGAATACCAATCATCATCTCTTCGCTTTTTGGTTTTATATCCAAAGTTTCTTCCAGCGTTTCGTAACTGAATGAAGTACTTATTTTTGGTTTCTGCTGACTCATGAGTTAGTTACAAATTTTTTTTTGGTCAATTTCAGCAATTCTATCAAGCTGATGTTGTCCCGATACTTCGGGGCTCCGTTCATCATGTAGTAGCCGGCCTACCTACATGCAGGTACTGTTCTGTTTTTTAACACAGAGATACCGAGTTTATGAGTTTCACTGAGTATGGCTCTGTGTAACCCTGTTTCTTTGTGCCTCTGTGTTGAAAAAGCTCAGTACTGAACTGAACCCTGAAGAGTGCGACGCAACAGAAGATCAATAGAATTACTTCAGTTGGTTACCAAAAATAACTAAATATCTCCGATAGTAAGCAGTCGTGTTTGTGAATCATTTACTGTTAAATGAACATGCATTGTTTCAGAGGGAAAGATGCCAGGAGCTTTATCGGGCCATTCTACAAAACAAATATTTCCACTATACAAACAATCTTCAACTCCAGCATTGATCGCTTCAGCTTCATCTTTCAGGCGATAAAGGTCAATATGAAAAATTAATCGCCGGGTTCCTTCACAATCATACGCATATTCATTGATAATTGAAAAAGTGGGACTGCCAACTATCTCTTTCACTCCCTTCAAGTCACAAAGTGTATGAATGAAAGTTGTTTTGCCTGTACCCATCTCTCCATGAAAAGCAACAACTTTTTTATTATCTGCCAATTGAAGCAATTGCCGGGCAGCATCTTTAATATTTTCCAAAGTAAAAAATAAATCCACGTTGCAAAGATATTAGCTGCATTTGCAACCGGGATGAAAAGATTGCTTTTTTCGTAAACTGCTATCAGCTTTTTATAAAGTAAATTTGCACTTCACCTCCGACGATTTTGTCGGAGTCTGATATTCATCATCAGACCCAACCCCCTCACCTGAGAGAGAGGGGCAACAGACGACTCTGATAAATTGAAAATAAAATGGAAACTGTAAAATGGAAAGTAGAAGGAATGGATTGTACTACCTGTGCACTTAACATTTCAAAATATTTAGAAAGAGAAGGGTTAAAAAATGTAAAAGTAAATTTTGCAACAGGTGATTTATTGTTTGAGGATACAACGGATGAGAAGAAAGAAAAAATTACAAAAGGAATCGCAGGCCTTGGCTATAAAATTGCTAACCTCCAGCTTTCAACCACCCATGTCAGGCAGCCTTTTTTCTCAACACATTTGCGCCGTTTTCTTTTTTGTTTGCCATTTACACTGGTACTGATGCTTCATATGCTTGAAGCCTGGGTTCATATTCACTGGCTCATGAAACCCTGGGTACAATTATCGTTATGTATTCCTGTTTACCTGGTGGGTATGGATTTTTTTGGAAAGAGTGCATGGAAAAGTATCCGTAACCGAATGCCGAATATGAATGTGCTGATTGCTATTGGTGCCACTGCAGCATTTGTTTATAGTTTATACGGTACATTAAGTGGTCAGGCGGAGCAATACATGTTTTATGAAACGGCAGCAACTATTATTACGTTAGTTTTTTTGGGAAATTATTTAGAAGAAGCATCCGTATCATCAACTCAACGGGCTTTGAAGAAGTTGGCAAAAAGTCAGAAGGTAATGGCGAATATGATAGCTTATGATGATGAACATAAAGAACAAATATTTCCGGTTGAAAATATTAATCTGCGTGTTGGCGATTTAGTCTTAATAAAAAATGGTGAGCAGGTGCCGGTTGATTGTAAAATTCTGTGGGGTGATGCTTATATTAACGAAGCGATTATTACAGGAGAAAGCACTCCGATTCATAAATTTCAAAAAGATAAACTAATTGGGGGTAGTGTAGTAGAAAATGGAACTGTAAAAGCACAGGTAACTGCGGTAGGTGATGATACGGTACTTTCTGGCATTTTAAATTTAGTAAAAGAAGCACAGGGGGAAAAGCCTCCGGTTCAGCAAATGGCCGATAAGATAAGTGCCGTGTTTATTCCAATTGTTTTAGGTATTGCGTTTATTACATTAATCGCAAGCTGGATTTATTTAAAAGAATTTACTCCGGCATTAATGCGAAGTATTGCAGTATTAGTTATTGCATGTCCCTGTGCTATGGGGCTAGCAACTCCCGCAGCTATTGCAGTTGGTCTTGGCAGAGGTGCAAGAAACGGAATTTTATTTCGCAATGCTACCAGCCTTGAATTGTTTAAAGATATTAAGCAAGTAGTATTTGATAAAACAGGAACGCTGACAACGGGCAAGTTTACCATCAGCAGTTGGCAGTTAACAGTCGGCAACCAGCAAACTGCAATCAAAGATGATGAATTTAAAAAAATCGTTTACTCATTAGAAAAATATTCCAATCATCCGATTGCAAAATGTGTAATCGAAGAGTGGAAAACCAAGGATGAAATAAAATGGAAAAAAATTGAGGAAATAAAAGGCCTTGGAATGAAAGCCGAAGATCATGATGGTACTATTTTTATTGCTGGTTCTTTTAAAGCAGCCGAAAATCTAACAACAGATGACAAGCATAATATTTATATTTTAAAAAATAATGAACTACTTGGTTCGATAGATGTAAAAGATGAATTGCGGCCTGAATCAAAATCGGTAATAAACTATTTGCATAGCAAAAACATAAAAACAATTTTACTTAGCGGTGACAGATTGTTTAAATGCAAAGCGATTGCTGCTGAGTTAGGTATTGATGAAGTAATTGCCGAACAAACTCCCGAGCAAAAATTAGTAAAGATTGCAGAGTTGAATGCTGTTATACCAACTGCAATGGTGGGAGATGGAATAAACGATGCTCCTGCTTTAGCTAAAGCTACAATAGGTATAGCCATGAATGACGCATCGCAAATAGCAATGCAGAGTGCCCAGGTCGTATTAATGAATCATGGGTTAAAAAAATTACCGGATGCTTTAGGTTTGGGAAAGCATACTTATTTGACCATAAAACAAAATCTATTCTGGGCATTTGCTTATAATATTGTTGCCATCCCTGTTGCCGCCTTCGGATTTCTTTCTCCTACATTTGGTGCATTAGTGATGGGGATGAGTGATGTGGTGCTGGCGATTAATTCTGTACGGCTTTTCATTAAGAAAGTGGTGTAAATTCACAGTTCGCTATGGCGGATATTCATTCCATTTTAAAACAATACTGGGGTTATGATTCATTTCGTCCTCTTCAACAAGAAGTAATTGAATCAATCCTGAATAGCAGAGATACACTTGCACTAATGCCCACAGGTGGCGGAAAATCTTTATGCTACCAAATACCTGCACTATGTAAAGACGGTATATGTCTCGTTATTTCTCCTTTGATTGCATTAATGAAAGACCAGGTGGAAAATTTGCGTAAAAAAGGAATTACCGCATTTTCAATTTATTCAGGCATGAGCAGGAAAGAAGTAATGAATACGTTGAAAGTAGCCGGTAACAGTAACTGCAAATTTTTATATGTATCTCCGGAACGATTAGAAACAAATTTGTTTAAAGAATTTCTACCTTCTCTGGATATTAATTTGATAGCTGTGGATGAGGCGCATTGTATTTCTCAATGGGGTTATGATTTTCGTCCGCCGTATTTACGCATTGCTGTATTAAGGGAAGAGCTTCCCGGTATTCCAATACTCGCATTAACAGCTACCGCTACACCGGATGTTCAAATTGATATTTGTGATAAGTTAAAGCCTCATCGAATTCTTAAGGGGGGATTAAAGAAACCCGATGATTGGAAAGTTTTTCGTCAATCATTTGAAAGACCCAATCTTTCTTTCAGTGTTTTCAACGTTGAATCAAGAGCAAATAAAATAATTGAAATAATCTCTAATGTGCCGGGTAGTGGTATTGTTTATTGCAAAAGCAGAAAGCGAACAAAGGAAATAGCTGACTTACTCAGCTTACAAAATATTTCATCAGATTATTACCATGCAGGTCTTTCACAGGAACTGAGAAGTAAGAAACAGGAAGCATGGATAAAAAACAAAACGAGAATTATTGTATGCACTAACGCATTCGGAATGGGTATCGATAAGCCGGATGTACGGGTAGTAGTACATGCCGATATGCCTGATTGTTTGGAAAATTATTATCAGGAAGCAGGTCGTGCCGGGAGAGATTTACAAAAATCATATGCCGTCTTATTACATGATGAAGGTGATATAGCTGAACTGGAAGCAATGCCGGATATTCGTTTTCCATCTTTGGAGAATATCAGGAACGTTTATCAGTCTGTTTGTAATTACCTGCAATTACCGGCGGGTAGTAACGACGGCATTTATTCCGATTTTGATATTGGCGATTTTATAAAAAAGTTTAAACTCAATATTCATACGGTTGTTTATTCTTTAAAAGCATTGGAACAAGATGGTTGGTTAAGTTTCAATGAACAGGTTTTTCTTCCATCTGTTGTACAGTTCAATACAAGCAAAAATGATTTATATGATTTTGAAAAGAATAATCCAACACTTGAACCGTTGATTAAATCCTTGCTGCGGGCTTACGAAGGTATATTTGATTTTCCCACTTCCATTTCGGAAATGATACTGGCAAACCTGAATAAAACCAACGTAGATATTATTAAAGAGCAACTTCAGCAGTTAAATCGTTCGGGTATTTTAGAATACCGGCCGCAAAAAGATTCGCCCCAGGTTTTTTTATTAAAAAACAGAGTAAAGGCAGAAGACCTGGTAATTGATATGGCAGCATTTAAGAAAAGAAAAGAAAAATATATTCAGCGCATAAAAAGGATGATGCAATATGCTCATGAAACTATTTTTTGCCGAAGTCAATTGTTTGGAAATTATTTTGGCGATACTGAAATAAAAAAATGTGGAGTATGTGATAATTGCCTGCGTCAAAAAGCATTGGTTATAAATAAAGTTGATTTTAAACTCATCTCGGATCTCGTCTATTCTTTATTAGCAGCTCAGCCTTTGCCAACAAAAGATTTGTTGCTTGAGATGAGCGGTGTTAAAAAAGAAAAAGCATGGAAGGTTATAGATTTATTACATGCTGAAAATAAAATTGAAATAGATACTTCAGGCTGGGTAAGATTGAAATGAGTTTTTTGTATTCTGCAATCTGCTATATATATTTAGTGTTCTAATTATAAAGTTTAACGTTCCCCTTTAGGGGATAGGGGCAAAATTGAAATTGATACTTCAGGTTGGGTGAGATTGAAATGAGTAGAGAATGCAAACTTGTTTCTTACATTTGCCCAAACAGTTGACATGTCACAAATGAATTATCATGATTATCTCCAGTTAGAAAAAATACTGAATGCACAGGCACCTGAAAGTGAAAAAAGAAATTTACCGGCACATGATGAAATGTTATTTATCATTATTCATCAAACGTATGAACTATGGTTTAAACAACTGCACCAAGAAGTAAATTCTGTATGTGAAATAATGTGCAAACCTGCAATGAATGATAATTCACCCGAATTGCAAACTGTGGTGCATCGGCTGAAAAGAGTGATTACAATTCTTCAGGTACTAGTTCATCAAATAGATATAATGGAAACCATGACGCCGATGGACTTTCTTGACTTTCGGGATATGCTACGGCCGGCATCGGGTTTTCAAAGCTGGCAGTTTAAAGAGCTGGAAGCAAAATTGGGTTTGAAATTTGAAGATCGTCATGGAAAGGAATATTATACTGCCCAGTTAAGAAAAGAACATGAAGAAATAATTAAAGATGCAGAGTCAAATAAATCTTTATTACAATTGATAAATACATGGCTGGAACGAATGCCGCTTTCGCCAATCTTATCTGATACGAAAGAATCATTCTGGCAACGATACAGATCGGCATATCAAAATAGTTTAGCGGATGCGGAAAAAGACAATCTATCTGCATTTGATGAACTATTTATGAATGCTAAGGGTAATCCGTCATCTGCCATCAATCAACTATCATCCACAGCAAACCGTTCGGCACTCTTCATTATGCTGTATCGTGGTTATCCATTATTGCAATTACCTTTTCAGTTGCTGAATTGTTTAATGGAAATAGATGAGCAACTCAGTTCATGGCGTTACCGCCATATGAATATGGTGCATCGGATGATTGGTACACGGATTGGAACAGGCGGAAGTACCGGGAAAGATTATTTAAAAGCAGCAGCAGATAAACATTATATCTTCAAAGAAATTGCACAACTAAATAGTTTTTTAATTGAAAGAAGAAAACTGCCGGAATTGCCTTCAGAACTTGAATGCAAATTGGGATTTGTACATAAGTAAATAATCAGAAAAATCTTGTTGTTATCTCAAATTTTCTGAAAGGCTGTTTGAAAAAATCGTTTATCTTTTTGTTGAACTCATCAGCATAAACAACTGGTGTTGCATGACCTGAGTTAGGCAATATCCATAAATAAGAATTCGGGATATTTTTAAAAATTTCCATTGTGTGTTCTTCTTTTATCACATCATGGTCTCCACCTATCACCAGAGTCGGGCAGTTTATTTTATGCAAATCTGTAAGTGGAATATGAGGTTCCTCAAGCAAAAGTTTTACCATTTTATATCCTGTTTTTTCTGCAGCATTTTTGCCGGGTTTGTTTTTTAATTCATTGTAAGTTGCTCCAACAATATCCCAGACCGATTGAGGAACTGCTGTTGAATCAGGCCTCAGGTTGGTTCCGGTTATAGCCAGTTTCTTTACTTTTTCAGGATGACGAATGGCCAATAACAAGCCATTAATACCGCCATCGCTCCAGCCAACTACATAAGCCGAATCTATTTTCATGGTATTCAGTAAAGCAGCATAATCATCAGCCATCATTTCATAAGTCAGGGAATCTTTACTGTCTGCAGATTTTCCCTGCGCTCTGCTGTCTGCAATGATTACTTTATATTTTTTTAAGAAGTATGGAATCTGCTTTAAAAATGAACTTATTGAGCCACCATTGCCATGAATAAATAGTATTGGCTGACCCTGTCCGTACACTTCAGCATACATTTTAAAACCCCTGATATCATAAAATTTACCAACTGATTTGTTTTTGCCATATATAATTTTCGGGTCATTCATCATTTTCTCATACTCCATCATAACTTTTTCAAATTCTGATTGAGAAAAAATTGCCGAACTGAACCCCCAAAGGATAATTAACAGTGAAAAAAGTTTTTTCATAATAATTATTTATGCTGTCAAGTTAAGAAATTATTTATAACAAAAAAGGAAAAACAAGTATACTCCTCAGCTGCGAAAAATACAATGTGAAACGAGGTTGACGTTCAATTGAAATAATTATCGGTTCAAATTATGGCTTTCTGTTTTTCACCCAGAATTTTATTTCATTTTGAATTTCAAAGAGAAATAGATTAAAACAAGCAGAGCAATAAAAGCAGTTGAAATAAATGTAGCCATGCTGCCAAACAACATCCAAAATGTACCTGCCAGAGTGCTTGCAGCAAAGGCGCAAACACTTTCGCAACTTGTATAAAAGCCAACGGCAGTTGCCGTATTCGATTCATGTGCAATATTGGTTATCCATGCTTTAGCCACGCCTTCCGTGGCAGCTGCATAAATGCCGTAAATAAAAAATAGAATAAAGATGAAAAATATTGAAGGAGAAAATGCAAACCCGGCATATACTCCCGCAAAAAGAACTAAACCAATCATAAAAACTTTTTTCATTCCCCATCTGTCGGCAAGTATGCCGAATGGGTAAGCAGCTAAAGCAAAAATAAAATTGTAAAAAATATAAGCAGCAATTGTAATTGTTTCACTGTAAAAAGATATTCCAAAAATAGTTATCATCTGATCGCCGATTGCTTCTTTGGTTTTAATCAATAAAAAAAAATCAGAACTGTTGAATAATGCAAATAGTAATAAACCGGTAACTAATTTTTTATATTCCGGGGTTGCAATTTTCCAATACTTGAAAAAGGAGAAAAAATTTCCTTTCCCCATTGTTGAGGCCGGTTGTCTTTTTTCTTTTAGTAAAAAAATAAGCAAGACTGAAATAATGCCGGGAATAAAAGCGAGTAGAAAAATTGTTTTGTAATCTCCCGGATAAATTACGAGGAGAATAAGTGCAATCACCGGACCAATTGCAGCGCCTAACGTATCCATGCTACGATGAAAGCCAAATACTTTTCCTTTGTTTTCCTTAGTTGTTTGTTGAGAAAGTAATGCATCTCTTGCAGCTGTTCTTACACCCTTTCCCAGCCGATCAACAGCCCTTGAAAAAAATATCCATAATGGCGCAGCTATCAATGCGATTATGGGTTTGGAAATGGCACTTAGAAAATAACCAATTCTGATAAAAGGGAGTCTTACTCCTTTTTCATCACTCATTTTTCCAAAATAACCCTTGCTGATACCAGCTGTAAATCCGGCAAAACCTTCCAAGACACCAATCCAAAAAATTTTAAAACCAATTTCATTCAAGTAAAGTGGCAGAACCGGGTATATCATTTCACTTGCCACATCAGCAAACAAACTGACTAATGAAAGAATAAATATGGTTCTGGTTATAATACGCATCTGTGTTTGTGAAAATAATCATTTCAAAAAAATAACTGAAAACTTATTCCCAGGAACTGTTGCCACTGCTTTATTTTTGCACATTAAATTAAAACTGTTGAATCGTCTTTTTCTATTTTTATTAATTCTTTTTTCTTCATATTGTAATGTTTTGTCTGCCCAGTTAAGAGATACTCTAAAACCAATTCTACAAGATTCAGTTAACAGAAATAGTAAGCCCGGTATTTCTATTACTACAAATGATTCTTTAGCAAAAGATACTGCTGTTTTAAAAGATTCACTCAAATCAATATTAAAAGACCCGACACTTCATTTAATTGATAGCAGTTTGGCTACAGTAGATTCAATCCGAAAAAACGCCGAACAGGCTAAACAATTTATTTTAACTCCCAAAAAATTTAGAGGTCAGGAAATTCTTTTTTATGCCTTAATTGCGATGTTGCTTTTTTATGCATCATTAAGAGTTTTGTTTCCAAAATATTTCACAGATTTATTCAGAGTTTATTTTCGTACCACTTTAAATCAAACACAGGTTCGTGAACAGCTATTACAAAACCCATTGCCATCATTATTCTTAAATGGATTTTTTGTTGTAACCGGTGGATTGTATGCCGATTTTATGATCCTTCATTTTAATCTTGCCCCGCATCTTGGTTTCTGGGAGATATGGCTTTATTGTAGTTTTTTGCTTACGGTTATTTATATGATCAAATTTGCGGGAGTAAAATTGGCGGGTTGGATATTCAACAAAAATGAGGCAGCCACATCTTATCTATTTATTGTTTTTATGACCAATAAAATTTTAGGAATACTGGTGTTGCCATTTTTGGCGTTACTTGCTTTTGGGTCTCAAAAAATTTATATACCAGCTGTTATCGTTTCTATTACAATCGTTTCATGTATTTTACTCTACCGCTCTTATTTGTCAATTGGTGTGATTCGGAATCAAATTCGGATAAACCCGCTGCATTTTTTTCTTTATCTGTTTGCATTTGAAATTATCCCACTTTTAATCTTGTTTAAATTAGTAATGAATTTTTTAAACTAATTTCTTCTACCTTTGCAGACATCTTTAGCCGAACCGTATATGAATAAAAAAGAGGTTAGTAAATCACTCGTTCAGTCCAAAGCAATTAAGAAAATCCTGATTACCCAGCCCAAACCTGAAAGTGATAAATCGCCTTGGTTTGAACTTTCCAGAAAATATAATCTGGAACTGGAGTTTCAGCCTTTTATCAGGTTGGATCCAATAGCTGCCAAAGATTTTCGCCGGCAAAAAATAGAAATCCAAAATTATACAGGTGTAATTTTTACCAGTAGAAATGCAATTGATCATTTTTTTAGAATGTGTGAGGAAATGAAAGTGAACATTTCTCAGGATACAAAGTATTTCTGCATCACAGAAGCCGTAGCCCTTTATCTGCAAAAATTTATTTTATACAGAAAACGTAAAGTATTTTTTGGTGCCGATGGAACCAATAAAAGCATGTTTGATGCAATTAATAAGCATAAAGGCAATGAAAAGTTCATGTATGTATGTTCAGAAAATCAGCAGGATAATGATATATGCTCATGGCTAAAGTCGAATAGCTGCGAATATGTTCTGGCATTTATGTATCGAACCCAAAGCAATGATTTAAAAGAGCTGCTTACTAAAAATAGTTTTGATGTCATTTGCTTCTTTACCCCAAGCGGTATAAAAAGCTTGTTTGATAATGTTCCTAAATATAAACC